>JBCCEP010000059.1:0-14307 GCA_039030215.1 Pseudomonadota bacterium | reverse complement strand
ATTTTTCAGTCGGTTTTCAACAAGACATATGACTGGTTTGCCGTGTTTCAAACCGCTTTACCGGGTCCAGCCTTGCGGGAATCAATGAGCCGCGCCATCCTGCAGCGGTCAGAATTACGAGAATGGAACCATGATAGGCAAGTTGACCGGTATTGTTGATCAGATTGGCGAAGATCATCTGATCCTGGATGTCCATGGGGTTGGTTATCTGGTTCATTGTGCTACGCGAACAATTTCCGGCCTGCCGTCGAAAGGAGAAGAGATCAGCCTTTCGATCGAAACGCATGTTCGTGAAGACATGATCAGGCTTTATGGATTTTCGACCGATCTCGAGCGGGATTGGTTCAGGCTTTTGCAAAGTGTGCAGGGGGTAGGTGCGAAGGTTGCACTTGCCATTCAATCGACCCTGAGTGCGGGCGATATTGCTTCAGCAATAGCCCTGCAAGACAAGGCGATGGTAGCGCGCGCACCGGGCGTTGGACCAAAGGTGGCGGGGCGGATAGTTTCCGAACTGAAAGACAAGGCGCCTGCTTATTCAGGTGCTGCAGCAGAGGAAATTGGACTGCAAACTGATATTGGCGAAGGGACGGCGCCATCGGCTGTGACTGATGCTGTCTCAGCCCTAACAAATCTGGGTTATTCCTCGCAGCAGGCATCTACTGCCATTTCGAAGGCACTGAAGAAAGCAGGTGACGAACCGCAGAGTGCTGCCCTGATCCGGTTAGGCCTGAAGGAGCTGGCCGGTTGAGGATAATCGTCCCGCAAGTTTGCCTCGTTCCAATAATCTCAAATGCGATGTGGCGAATTGGACAATTCTTCGGTATTGAGGCGCGATGAATGATGATCGTCTAATCAATCCGGAACTTCGCGGAGAGGATATTGAGGCATCCCTGCGACCGCAAACGCTCGATGAATTTGTCGGGCAGCAGCGGGCGCGCGAGAATCTCGGCGTATTTATCGAAGCGGCAAAGGGCAGGGGTGAAGCACTGGACCACGTCCTCTTTGTCGGCCCACCGGGACTTGGCAAGACAACGCTTGCCCAGATCATGGCGCGCGAGTTGGGTGTCGGATTTCGTTCTACATCCGGCCCGGTGATTGCAAAAGCCGGTGATCTTGCAGCATTGCTGACCAATCTCGAAGAAAACGACGTTTTGTTTATTGATGAGATTCACCGGTTGAATCCCGCGGTCGAAGAGATCTTGTATCCCGCGATGGAGGATTTTCAGCTTGACCTGATTATCGGTGAGGGTCCCGCCGCGCGCTCGGTGAAAATTGAACTTGCAAAGTTTACCTTAATCGCTGCCACGACAAGACTAGGACTTTTGACCACGCCATTGCGTGATCGATTTGGCATCCCGATAAGGCTGAATTTCTATACGGTGGAAGAGCTGGAAGAAATCGTGCAAAGGGGCGCCCGCATACTTGCATTGCCTTTATCGGAAGACGGCGCGCTCGAAATCGCAAAGCGTGCCCGGGGAACTCCCCGCATTGCCGGACGACTGCTACGCCGTGTTCGGGATTTTGCGACCGTTGCTGGTGCGGAGACGGTTGATGCAGGAATTGCCGATGAGGCGCTGGTTCGCCTTGAAGTGGATGCCATGGGGCTGGATCAGCTGGACCGGCGCTATCTCGACCAGATCGCGATGAATTTCGGCGGAGGGCCGGTGGGCATTGAAACAATCGCAGCGGCATTGTCAGAGCCGCGTGATGCCATTGAAGACATTATCGAGCCCTATCTTATCCAGCATGGATTTATTCAGCGCACCCCGCGTGGACGTATCTTGACGGCAAATGCCTGGAAACATCTTGGAATGGCAGCGCCTGCCAATCTCACCGCAGCGCAAATCGGCTTGTTTGATGAAGATTGAACAAGCTGCCTTGGCGCGATGACAATGCAACATTGACCTGATAGCAAGATGCCATGAAGAATTACCGGGACAAAACCGAGCTTGCCAACCGCCTGATCGAAAATGGTCACGAAATGGAGGTTCGCGTCTATTATGAAGACACAGATTTTTCGGGTGTCGTCTATCATTCCAACTATCTCAAATATATGGAACGGTCGCGCACCGAGTGGTTGCGCCATTTGGAAATATTCCACACCGACCTTGAAAAAGACGACAGCGCCTTTGCGATTCACAGAATGGCGCTGAAATTCGGACCGCCTGCAAAGATCGATGACCTGCTGCTAGTTCGCACCGTGCTGAACAAGCTGACCGGAGCGCGATCCTTCTTGCGCCAGGAGGTTTTGCGGGTTGAGGAGAACGGCGAAGAAACCATGTTGTGCGGGGCCGATGTCGAAGTGGCGTTCATCAACCATGGTGGCGGGGCGAAACGGTTTCCGGACGATTTACGCGCGAAGCTGACTGGTTCGGAAGACGGTTGATCAGTAACGAAATATTAATTTCGTGACATGGAATTGATCGGCAAAATCAATTGAAAGATTTGAAATCGTTACGCTTTTTTAACCTTAAAGTTGGCTTAATCGCCGCGTATTAGTATCGTTATCGTATTGCGTCACGCTTTAACCATGTTTATCAGATTTTCGGAGAGCAGACTCAGATGCGGGTTTGCTCTGTCAACAGGCACAATTCATGTGCAAAACGGGCGGGCAAAATTTACCCATGAATTTGCTGATGAACCGGCTGGTTAAGCGGGTCGGCAATCTACTGGTTTGGTGAGGCTAGCATCCATGGATGGGATGGCATTATTCGGCATCGCGCCTGCTATGGCACAAGGCGTGGAAGTTTCGGGGCTCGGAGGCCCTGAGGCAAGTGTTACGCTACTTGACCTGTTTGTCCAGGCGGGAACGGTCGTCAAACTTGTGATGATCGGCCTGATAATAGCTTCAATATGGAGCTGGGCGATCATTCTCGACAAGATTTTCCTGTATGCCCGCACCAAAAGGCAACTGAACCGGTTCGAGAATGTTTTCTGGTCGGGTCAGAGCCTGGAAGAACTATACCGTTCGTTGTCTGACCGTTCACCGTCCGGACTTGCCGCGCTTTTTGTTGCGGCGATGCGGGAATGGAAAAAAAGTTATGAGCGCGGCGCGAGTTCTCCTATCGGACTGCAGATGCGTATCGAAAAAGCAATGGATGTGGCTCTGGTGCGCGAAAGCGAGAAGCTGGAAAAACGGCTCATGTTTCTGGCAACAACCGGATCGGCGGCACCGTTTATCGGCCTGTTCGGTACGGTTATAGGTATCATGACTTCGTTTCAGGCAATTGCAGGTTCCCAGTCGACCAATCTGGCGGTTGTGGCTCCGGGTATTGCAGAAGCCCTGCTGGCGACGGCGCTTGGTCTGCTGGCCGCAATACCTGCGGTGATCGCCTATAACAAGTTTTCGTCTGATGTCGGCAAGATCACCGGCCGGATGGAGGCTTTTGCCGACGAATTTTCTGCCATACTTTCGCGACAGATAGATGAGAAGAGCAGGCAGGGCGCGCGAGCCGGGTGATATCGGCTGAATTGGAACGAGGAAATTCGGGCGACAGATCGGACAGCCTAATGGGAATGGCAATTAGCAAGAACGGATCGAATGGGCGCGGCTCAAGACGGAAACGCCGCCACCAGCCGATGAGTGAAATCAACGTCACACCGTTTGTTGATGTGATGCTGGTTCTGCTGATCATTTTCATGGTGACTGCCCCACTTCTCACAGTCGGTGTTCCGTTGGACATGCCCAAGACAAATGCGGGTGCGGTAAATGCCGACACCAAGCCGCTGACGATTTCCGTGGACAATGAGGGCAGGATATTTCTGCAGGAGTCTGAGATTGAGCCGGATGAGATCGTCGCCAAATTGAGGGCGATATCCGAAAACCGTACCGGCGAAGAAACGCGAATATTCGTCCGTGGCGACAAGGCAGTTGCTTATGATGTGATCGCGCGGGTACTGGCAGACATTTCCAGCGCGGGATTCAAGAAGATCACGCTATCCAGCCTGCCGCAGGACGGGCAATAAATTGAATCGCGGGATTAGTCGGTGAATGAACGATGAAATTCGGCATCACAGTATCGGCATCCATGCACAGCGCGGTAATTGCGTTGGCGCTCGCTTCATTTTCAACGCCCGCTCCGCTGATTGCGCTGCAGGATGAAGGTGTAGAGGTCGATTTTGCCATCGATAGCGATGCGGAATCGGGCAAGGGAGAGAAACAGGCCGATGTCGATCCAGTTCCAACACCCTTGCCAAGCAAACGTCCGCAAACGATTGAGGATGCGCGCAATGTAGGCGAGGCAAAGGAAGACAGTCGGAGCCGGGAAGGGATTGTAACCGACAAGACACTCGATACCGAAAAAACTTCGGCTGCGCCAAAGGCCGAAAAAGTGGTGAAGGCAGAAGACGTCAAGCAAGACCCGGTGAAAGCGGCCGATGACATTGAAACGCCTGTTCCAACGACAGAAGTTGCCAGTTTGAACGAGACAAAGACTCCGCTGATTGAAGAAGTGCAACCCGATGATGGATTGCCCGCACTCGATCCGGAAAATGACCTGGTCAGCCCTGCAGAAACGCCGGTACCATCCAAAGCCCCGGCAGACAGACCAAAAGCCAAGGCTGCGCAAACCAAGGAACGCAAGAAACCGGAAGAAACAAAGCGCAAGAAGACTGCCACTTCCACCGAAAATCGCAAGGAAATAACGGACAAGATTGGTCAGTTATTGAACACGCAGGAAAATACTGCAGGCGGTGCCAAGCGCCAGACCCGTGTTGCGTCCATCGGTGACCCCCAGGCAAATTCTGCTCCGCAGTTGACACGCGGCGAATATGACGCTCTCAAGGGGAGGGTGACCCAATGCTGGAGCTTGCCGTCATTTGTTGATCTGGAAAACCTCAAAGTGACGGTACTGATGCGAATGGCTCGAGAAGGGTATATGGACGATATTGCCGATATCAGCGTCGCCGGTCTGGCAAATCCGGCGCATGCGCGCGCTGTTGAAAGCAGCCTGCAGCGAAATCTTAATCGTCGAAATTGTGATTTCTCAGATGTGCTACCGGGAGACAAGTATGAAACCTGGAAAGATGTGAAAATCAATTTCGAACCACGAGACTTTTAGGTAGAGACGGAAAAAACAGTGTTGAAGAAAATGACAAGCAAACGAGAGAGCATGACAGGGTCCATCCAGCAAATCATGCCAAGAATCAGCATCCAGTTCCTTGTTGTACTCTGCTTACTCTTGATGTTGCGGCCTGCCTATGCGCTTGTCGAAATCGACTTGTCGAAGAGCAATGTCGAGCCGTTGCCAGTTGCGATTACCAGTTTTGCCGGTGATGCGGTTGCGCAAGACATTGCTGATGTGGTCCAGGCTGATCTGGTAAATTCCGGCCTGTTCAAGGCGATTGACAAGGCTGCCTTTATCGACAAGGCGACCGGACCGGATGCTATTCCACGGTTTGAAGACTGGCGGGTTATCAATGCCCAAGCGCTGGTGATGGGCAAGGTTGTCCGTGAACCGGATGGAAGGCTTCGCACTGAATTCCGGCTTTGGGATGTTTTCTCCGGCGAGCAGATGATTGGGCAGCAGTTTTTCACCGGGCCTGAGAATTGGCGCCGTGTGGCGCATATCATTGCGGATTCGATCTATGAGCGCCTGACCGGCGAGAAGGGGTATTTTGACACCAGGATCGTTTACATTTCCGAGACCGGTCCGAAAGACAAACGCGTCAAACGGCTGGCTATCATGGATCAGGATGGCGCCAATGCCAGAACGCTTACCAATGGTCAATCGCTGGTGCTGACGCCGAGATTTTCACCGACACGCCAGGAAATCACCTATATGTCTTTTGAAGGCGGAAACCCGCGTGTCTATTTGTTGCAGATCGAAACGGGCCAACGTGAGATTGTCGGCAATTTTCCGGGAATGACATTCAGCCCCAGATTTTCACCTGACGGGCAGAAAATCATCATGAGCCTGCAGCAGGGTGGAAACTCCAATATCTACACAATGGATTTGCGTTCTCGTGCGACCATGCGGCTGACCGATACAAGCGCGATTGATACCGCACCTTCCTATTCGCCTGATGGTACAAAGATTGTTTTTGAGTCAGATCGTGGCGGCAAGCAGCAGCTTTACGTCATGAACGCAGATGGCTCCGGACAGGAACGGATATCCTTTGGTCCGGGTAGCTATTCCACACCGGTCTGGTCGCCGCGTGGTGATATTATTGCCTTTACAAAACTGTTCGGCGGCAAGTTTGCAATCGGTGTCATGAAGCCCGATGGTTCGGGCGAGCGTATCCTGACTGAAGGTTTTCATAATGAAGGACCTACCTGGGCACCAAATGGCAGGGTATTGATGTTTTTCCGTGAAGCGCCAGGCGAAAATGGCGGTCCCAGCCTCTATTCCATCGATCTGACCGGCTATAATGAACGGCTAATCAGCGGGAATGGATTCGGGTCGGATCCTGCATGGTCGCCGCTTTTGAAATAAACAAATCGTGTTTGCCGGAGCAGTTATGCCGGAAACACCCAATATGCCGCCATTTTGACAAAATGGCGTGACTATTGAACATCTGGCTCATCCGTGGTTTTCATACAGCGGATATCGGGGAAACCAATAATTAACCTAGTTTCTTTGTCGGCTCTTTACCGAATTATGGTTATTGAGCCGTTTAGAAATTCCATAAAGGAGTAGGGGACGATGACGCGCGCGACGTCCAAATCATATTCGCCAGCCCTCATATGCCTGGCACTGGTGCTAGCGATCAGCAGTTGTGCAAAGCAGTCCCTGCCTGACAATGCGGGCGGTTTGGGTCTGAATAATGCCACCCCCGGTTCTGAGCAGGATTTTACCGTCAATGTCGGTGACCGAGTATTCTTTACCACGGATTCTACGAACCTGACCGGTCAGGCCAGAGGCACGCTCGACAAGCAGGCACAATGGTTGGCTCGATATGCGAATTATCCGATCACGATCGAAGGTCATGCCGATGAGCGCGGCACAAGGGAATATAACCTGGCTTTGGGCGCAAGACGTGCCGCTGCGGTTCGCGATTATCTGGTTGCCCGCGGTGTAAATGCCAGCAGGATCAAGACGATTTCCTTCGGCAAGGAGCGTCCGGTCGCGGTTTGTAACGACATTTCGTGCTGGTCGCAGAACAGGCGCGCAGTGACCCTGTTGACGGCGCCGACCGGATCGTAACGAAAGCCATGCTTTGACGCGGTAATTCAGGGGTGGCCAGGTGCCACCCTTTTTGTTTTGATAAATTCAACTCAAGGAACCAGGGCTGCCGGGTCGCAAAAAATCAACATGAACAAAAAAATTTTTGAAAAAGAGATCAGGGACAAAGTTGCTGCGAGTTTTGACCGCCAGACCTTTATGGCAACGTTGGGTGCCAATATCGAGGAAATCAATTGGGGTGCGGTACGCATTTCCTTCGGTCTTGATCCTTCCCTCCTGCAGCAGCATGGATATCTGCACGCCGGTGTATCTACGGCGATTGTCGACAGTGCCTGTGGCTATGCTGCCCTGACTACGGCGCCGCTTGAAAGCGATGTGCTCACTGTCGAATTCAAGACGAGTTTCCTGCGTCCAGCCTCCGGAACGAAATTCGAAGCGCGCGGCGCTGTGTTAAAGCCGGGGCGCAGGCTGGTTCCATGCGAGGGGGAGGTCTGGGAGATCGAGCCAGAACAAAAATTGATCGCAAAGATGAGTGCGACAATGATGCTTCAGACAGGCTAAAAATGCAGATTATGGTGTAATTCGATCGGTTATCACCTAAATTTGGCCGAACTCTTGTTGCTCTTGTAGACAGCGACATTTAGCGTGTTATTACCGGCACACATGTCCGGATTAGAAAAACACCGTCTAAACAGATGTGAGAATTCAATTGAAGGTATTACGAACATTCCTGCCGGCAGTGCTATGTGCAGCCTGCATTGTTCTGCCGCCGGGTGCAGCGGGCGCGCAGTCCCAGGGGCTGAAGCTACCTGAGCCATTGTTTCCGGGCTTCGGAAATAACAGACGCACAGCTCAAGCCCAGCAGAAAGCGCAAACATCCGATGCGGCTGCACGCGTGATCCAGCTGGAAGGGCAGGTGCGCGATCTGAACGGTCGTATCGAGGAATTGAATTTCCAGGTGCTGGAGCTTCAGGAACTGATCCGAAAGATGCAGGAAGACAATGAGTTCCGTTTCCAGGAATTGGAGAGTCGACGTGGCGGTTCAAAGAGCAGACCAAAGATTGCGAGAGTTGACAGACCTGAAGTGAAGGAAAGTTTGCCGGGAAAGACACAGCCGTCTGAACGCACCGAGCGCGCGCCAGCCTCGGACGGTGATTCCATTGCGCGTATTATTGAACAGAGCCCACCGCAGCCGCGGACAATTGACGGCGTCGAATTGTTTGACGGCGGGCAGGGAAGCAGCGCCCAGGCATTGCAGCCACAGGCTTTGGGAACCATGACATTCGACGCAAACGGCAATGTGATCGATTCGGATATTGGGCGCCCGATCGACCTTACCCGTCAGGGTAGCGCCCCCTTGGATGGTGCTGCATCAGCCGGGCAAAACCAGCAGGTTGCAAGTCTGGTTCCGACTTCCGATCCGGATCAACTTTATGATCTGGGTTACAACTACATCCAGGCTGGCGATTATGAGCTTGCCGAAAATACATTCGGAGAATTTGCAGCGAGATACCCCGATCACCAGAAAATTGCCGAGGCGCGTTTCTGGCTTGGTGAAAGCCTGTATTCGCAGGGGCAGTACGAGGAAGCGGCGCGGATCTTTCTGGATGCTCACAAGCAATATGGCGACAGCCGCATGGGGCCGCAGACCTTGCTGAAACTGGCTAATTCCCTGGCAAATATGGACCAGCGCGAGCTTGCATGCGCAACCTATGCCGAGGTTCCCAGAAAATATCCCGATATTTCAAAGGCGGTTCGCGACAAACTGGCCGCCGATCAGAGCTCAGCTAGTTGCGGCACAAATTGACTTCTATTTCTTCCAATCGCCTTTCGCCGGACGAACTGTTCAAGGGCCTCAATCCAAAGGGGATTGTGCTTGTTGCAGTTTCGGGTGGTGGAGATTCCGTTGCTCTGCTGCTGCTGGCGCATGCCTGGGCAAACAAAAAGGACATCACGCTACATGCGGTGACGGTCGATCACGGGCTGCGGCCGGAGGCTGCGGCGGAAGCAGCTTTTGTCGCCAGCATTTGTGACGGGTTGAATGTCGATCACACCACGCTTGGCTGGGAGGGCATCAAGCCGCATTCGGGTCTGGCAGATGCGGCACGCAAGGCGCGTTATGCCCTGATGGAAGAATTCGCACTTGAAATCGGATCGGATCTGATTTTGTCCGGTCATACCGCAGATGACCAGGCGGAAACCGTTCACATGCGCATGCTTCGCGACAGGTCGGTTTCCGGTAGCTGGGACAGCAATGAAGATGAGCCCGAGGATGATGGTTTGCTTCAGTTGAGCGGTGTGCGTTCCAGCGGCCGCGGGCTTTCGGGAATGGCGCGGCACAGCCTGCTGCCGGGCGGATGTGAACTGGTCCGACCGCTGCTTGAAGTTTCCAGGGAAGAACTGCGTGCCTATCTGGGCGGTTTCCCCCAGAACTGGATTGAGGATCCCACCAATTGGGACATGTCCTTTGAACGCGCCAGGATCCGTAACCAATTGGCCAATGACCCGATGCTCACAGAAAGGCTGCTTGCGTTTTCGAAGGTCATGGGTGGATTGCGCGCAGTTGTTTCTCGAGATACCGCGCAATTACTGGGTGCAACCGTCAAGTTACAGCCCGGTTCGGTGTTTGTATTTGATGATCAGATTGCAATGAAAGCGCCGGAACAGGTTCTTGTGCATGCGTTTCAAATGCTGATCGCGGTATCGGGCGGCGGCGAATATCTGGTTTCGCGCAGCAAGATCGGGACGGTTCTGGAAAGAGTTTTGGCGCAGGATTTCGGCAGGACCAATCTCGGCGGATCGATCATTGAGCGCAAAGGCGAAAAACTCCGCTTCTATCGCGAGATGCGGTCAATCCCATCCACCATAGTCGAGCCTGGCGAAAGGCTTGTCTGGGATGGACGGCTGGAGGTCTTCAATGGGGGCAGGGATCCGGTAGCAGTTGGCCCGCTTACCCGCCGTGGTCTCAATGAAGTGGAACAATCTCGCGGAAGTCAAATTCCCGGCAAGCCACGGGCCGCACTTCTTTCGACGGCGTCCATTCGCATGGGAAACCGAAATGTCTGGCTGCCAATGATCGAGCGCGAACCCGGCTCAGGTGAAGTTGTAACCAGATTGACCGCCCGCGCGGTCGAGCAATTTTGCCCCGAGACAGATTTCGCCATGCTGGACTGGCTGCAAGGGCTTGATGTTGCAAGAAATGCCAGCCTTCAGTCGAGAATCTGAATGCCGGCATAATCCAGTTCAAAACTTGTTGGTCTAAATTCAACCGCCTGGCTGTGGTGTCTTGCGCAAATACGGCAGTACACGTTCGAAATTGGGGAAGCGTTTTTCGGCATCCTCATCCGAAACGGCCGGCGTGATGATTACGTCTTCACCATTTTTCCACTGAGCGGGGGTAGCGACCTGATGGTCGGCAGTCAGCTTGATTGAATCCAGGGCACGAAGAATTTCATCGAAATTGCGTCCGGTGGTCATGGGATAGGTCAGGATCAGCTTAATTTTCTTGTCAGGGCCAATCACAAATACCGAGCGGACCGTCTGGTTGTCGGCCGGTGTTCTTCCTTCAGACGTGTCACCCGCTTGCGCCGGAAGCATGTCGTAAAGCTTGGCGACCTTCAGTTCGGAATCGCCGATCAGTGGATAGTCCACCTTGTTGCCGGTTACGGCTTCGATATCAGTTTTCCATTTGTTGTGATTTTCAACGGGGTCGACTGAAATGCCGATAATGCGAGCGCCGCGATTGGCAAAATCCTTTACCAGTCCAGCCATGTAGCCTAGCTCGGTTGTACAGACCGGCGTGAAGTCCTTGGGATGGCTGAAGAGGACCGCATAACCGTCGCCAATCCATTCATGAAAACTAATTTCGCCGTGGGTGGTATCGGCCTTAAAATCAGGTGCAGTATCATTAATGCGCAGTGTCATTATTTTGGTCTCCCTTATTCAGTCAGGTTTTTCGGGGTACATGTAGGGATTGAAATTAGAAAATCAGCAGAAAAATTTTTGTTCCCAGCCTGGAATTCGTTACATGAAATTTCCCGGTATTAGAGGGTTTTTATGCACGAAAACGTGATATATTCACCTTATAGCAACATTTTGCCGCAACTGCTGTATAAATATGGCTTTCGCGCTTGGCAGTTGGCGCTTGGCGACCTATTTTGAATAGAGGTATTTCCACTACGCGTTTCGGAGGCAATAGCGGCCGCTGCCGAAACCGGCGCAAAGGGAGCGCGTTGCCTCCCGGGATAAAGAGATGAATTCCAATTTCCGCAATCTGGCTTTGTGGGCCATCATCGCTGTTTTACTGGTGGCGTTGTTCAACTTGTTTCAAAGTCCGGTTCAGCGATCCGGCGTGCAGGACGTTCCCTATTCTAAGTTCCTGCAGGATGTCAGCAATGGAACCGTCCGTTCTGTAACCATAAGTGGTCCACAGATTACCGGGGATTATGCTGACGGTGGTGGCAAGTTTGCGACTTATGCACCTGAAGATCCGAACCTGGTTTCCAAACTCGAAGAGAAGGGCGTTACGATCGAAGCGCAACCGCCGTCTGAAGGTTCTGCGCTGGGTTCGTTCCTGTTCACCTGGCTACCAATGTTCATCATACTGGGTGTGTGGATTTTCTTCATGCGGCAGATGCAGGGTTCGTCCGGCAAGGCCATGGGTTTCGGCAAATCGAAGGCAAAGCTGCTGACCGAACATAGCGGTAGAATTACATTTGAAGATGTTGCCGGCGTTGATGAAGCCAAACAGGATCTGGAGGAAATTGTCGAGTTTCTGCGCAATCCGCAGAAGTTCCAACGTCTTGGTGGTAAAATCCCACATGGGGTTTTGTTGGTTGGACCTCCGGGAACCGGTAAGACCCTGCTTGCACGTTCCGTTGCAGGCGAAGCCAATGTACCGTTTTTCACGATCTCGGGTTCCGATTTCGTGGAAATGTTTGTCGGTGTCGGTGCAAGCCGTGTCCGCGACATGTTCGAACAGGCCAAGAAGAATGCGCCGTGCATCATATTCATCGACGAAATTGATGCGGTCGGAAGGCATCGTGGTGCCGGCTTGGGCGGTGGTAATGACGAGCGCGAACAGACCCTGAACCAGTTGCTTGTGGAGATGGATGGATTTGAGGCCAATGAAGGCATCATCCTGATCGCGGCAACCAACCGTCCGGACGTGCTTGATCCGGCATTGTTGCGCCCCGGACGTTTCGACCGTCAGGTCATTGTGCCAAATCCCGATGTTGTCGGTCGCGAGAAGATACTGAAAGTACATGTTCGCAAAGTGCCGCTGGCACCTAATGTGGACCTGAAGGTTATTGCGCGCGGTACTCCCGGATTTTCAGGTGCGGATCTGATGAACCTTGTCAATGAGGCCGCATTGCTGGCTGCAAGACGGGACAAGCGGCTCGTTACCATGGCGGAGTTTGAAGACGCCAAGGACAAGGTGATGATGGGTGCAGAGCGCCGCAATACGGCAATGACCCAGGAAGAGAAGGAACTGACGGCCTATCACGAAGCTGGGCATGCGGTCGTGGCGATGAATGTGCCGTCTGCTGATCCAGTCCACAAGGCGACGATCATTCCTCGAGGACGCGCCCTTGGCATGGTCATGCAGCTACCTGAGGGTGACCGGTACTCGATGAGCTACAAGTGGATGATTTCGCGGTTGGCAATCATGATGGGCGGCCGTGTTGCGGAGCAGATGAAGTTCGGCAAGGAAAACATCACGTCGGGTGCTGCTTCGGATATTGAGCAGGCAACAAAGCTGGCCCGCGCGATGATTACCCAATGGGGCTTCTCCGATGAGCTTGGCCGTGTAGCCTATGGTGAGAACCAGCAGGAAGTCTTTCTTGGGCACTCGGTTGCGCAACAAAAGAATGTTTCTGAGGCAACCGCCCAGAAGATCGATTCGGAAATTCGCCGTTTGATCGACGATGCCTATGGTGAGGCAACCAAGATACTGACCAAGAAAAAGAAAGACTGGGAGACACTTGCCCAAGGGCTGCTTGAATATGAAACCTTGTCAGGCGATGAGATTATTGACCTGATCAACGGCAAGCCACCTTCCCGGGATCTAGGCGATGATACGCCGCCATCCAGAGGTTCTGCGGTACCATCTGCAGGCGCCAACAAGAAAGATGATGGCGAGCCGGATACCGGCGGTATGGAGCCGCAACCACAAGGTTGAATGGCAAAATCAATGCCTGAACCGAATTTCGGTGATGACCAAAACCCCTGCCAAGGCAGGGGTTTTTCTTTTGTTTGCGGATGATTAATCATCTTTAAAGATGTCACAGGCTTTGACGTGGATGGAAACGATTTGTTACACCCCAAAATATAAAGTGACATCGTTTATTGTGTCGTTCGTGCAAAATATATGCACGTTGCATTGCGTGCCTGATCGCTGAATCGGGCCTAAATAATGAACAGGCGGGAAATGAACAGGAAATATTTCGGTACCGACGGCATACGCGGTAAGGCCAACAGTTCACCCATGACCGCTGAAATTGCGATGAAAGTGGGAATGGCCGCGGGCACGGTTTTCAAACGCGGCAATCATCGCCACCGGGTGGTTATCGGCAAGGATACACGTCTTTCGGGCTATATGATCGAAAATGCGCTTGTTGCGGGGTTTACCGCGGCAGGCATGGATGTTTTCCAGCTCGGACCGGTTCCGACGCCTGCGGTTGCGATGCTGACCCGATCGATGCGGGCAGATATCGGTGTCATGATTTCGGCATCGCATAATGCGTTCCAGGATAATGGCATCAAGCTTTTCGGTCCCGACGGATACAAACTGTCCGACGAAATCGAAACCCGGATTGAACGCCTCGTCGATGGCGAAGTGAAGTCAGAGCTGGCCGAACCACGCAATATCGGGCGGGCTACCCGTGTGGATGGCGTTCGTGACCGATATGTTGAATTTGCCAAACGGACACTGCCCAGGGAGTTGTCGCTGGATGGCATGCGGGTTGTTGCCGACTGCGCCAATGGTGCGGCCTACAAGGTTGCCCCGGAAGCCTTATGGGAACTGGGTGCGGAGGTGATTGCGATTGGCAACAAGCCGGACGGTCTTAATATCAATCGTGATTGTGGTTCAACAGATACTGCCGAACTCAAACGCCTGGTTCATGAACGGCGCGCCGACATCGGGATAGCGCTGGATGGTGATGCCGACAGAGTGATCATT
>JBCCEP010000058.1:0-14535 GCA_039030215.1 Pseudomonadota bacterium | reverse complement strand
GCCGATGCCGCCGGAAAAGGAAAACAAGGCGCTTACCTGGCCGGACTGGCCACTCAAACTCCGCACATCTTCCAGCCATCAGGAAGGCGCAGAGCGTGAATTTTCTGTCCTGACGCAAAGCTTTTCGGGTGAGGCCGGCGCCGTAAAGGCTCTGAATTGCATCCGCGTCGATGACAAGATGCAGCCCATGGCAGGTTCGGAATTCGCGCTCAAGGCAGATCTTGTCTTGCTGGCGATGGGTTTCGTCAACCCGGTTCATGCCGGCATGCTGGAGACCCTTGAGACGAAGATCGACGGTCGTGGCAATGTCGAGGCAAATGTTATGAACTATCGGACCAGCGTCGATAAGGTCTACGCCGCCGGTGATATGCGCCGCGGCCAGTCACTGGTCGTATGGTGTATCCGTGAAGGCAGGCAGGCAGCAAGATCGATTGACCTAGACTTGATGGGCACAACGACACTTCCACGCTGAGCAATCAGATCGGGAACAGCCTGACTATTGTGAACTTACAGCGGGTTCGGCTGCCGTGCCGGAAGCCGATTTTTCTGTTTCGGCCTCTTGGTCGGCAATCTTGTCATCGTCGGGTTTAAGCTCTTTTTCAGGGAGGCCCCACCGCGCGTCTATACGGTCTTCCCAGGGCGCAAAGGCCAGACCCTTGGAAACAAGATCATAGCTGGTAGCACTGTCATCGGCGCCGGCCTTGGTAAAACCGATCTCTCCGTCAAGCCCGCTTGCACCTTCAGCAGCGCTATCGTCAAGGGAAATTACCACCGTCTTTCCGGATTTTGCGGGGTCATATTCCGGCGCCTTCAGCAAATCCTGGTTTAGGGAACCCAATAGGGCGGCGTTGACAGAACTGCTTCCAATCCCGGTAAGCTGGCGGATCGCCCTTTCCGCATAAAATGCCAGCTTGCGTTTGCCGGCATTTGTCATGTTGATGCCATCGGAGTTACGCAGGCGGACAATCTGACCGTTGATATCAGGCCCGGCACTGATAAATGCGCCCTCTGCATTGGTAAAGCCGTCCCAGATATCCACGAATACTCCGCCAGCTGCCTCGACGGCAGTTCGGTAAATCTCGTTGAAAACGAGATAATCCGTGGTCATTCGACCTGATCCGACCGGCGGCAATCCTAGCCATATGAGCGGTAGATCGCGATCCCGCACGGCTTTTACCAGCCGCTCGATCCGGTCCACATATTCCGTCTTCCATTCATCGCTCAGTTTGGGTATCCGTTTGCCGCTCATCCGGATTTGCTGACGATCATTCATGCCGACAGCAACCACAACCGCAACCGGACTGAATTCCTCAATCAATTCCGGCGTTCGAACCGGCCAATCCACAACATCATCGCGAACCATTCCCGATAATCCGGATGATTTGTCCAGAAAGACGACATCGGGATTTTCTGAATACGCCTGTTCAAGCCCCCAATTGAGGCCGTCAGCCAGAAAATCCCCGACAACAAGGATTGTCTTTGCTGTTTCTGATTTCTGTAAAATCACCTTCGGCGCAGGTTGACGCGTAATTCTTGCATTAGTAGTACCGCCCCGCACGATAACCCTTCTGGTCTCAGGCCTCTTCCGCTGAATTCTGTTTCGCCGCTGCTTTCTCAGCCCGCCGCCAAACAAAAGATCGAGGAGGTTCGGCATTCTGCCGCGTTGAAAATTTCTTTGCGCCTGGGCTTCGGTTACCCCAAATCCGGTAATCGGCTCTGGCACAAGCCAGACCGCCAAGAGAAGCACTGCGGTCAAGCGGATAAAATGCTTCACCTTCTTCTTGCTCCCTTCATGAATACCCTGTCCTTAGGGCTATAAAACCTCAATAGCCATCGGTCTTTTTACAGCCTATGCGTTGCGTAGGCTAGCCAAAAGCTTTTGTGACGGGCGGCTATCTGGCTTCAGGCCACTTGCCCGTTGCCAGTTTTCAATCGCCGCTCTCGAACCTGAGCCAATGGCGCCGTCGATCTCTCCATCATAATAGCCAAGCCGCTTCAGAATTCTCTGAACTTCCATGCGGCCCGCTTCATTGAGCGGCACATAACCGCGGGGCCAGGCCTTTGCAAACGGGCCATATCCCGCAATCCGGTCGGCAAGGTGTCCAACGGCCAATGCGTAGGAGTCGGCATTGTTATAGCGCTTGATCACATAGAAGTTTTTCAACATCAGGAATGCGGGACCATTCTTGCCGGAAAGCAGCTTGAGAACAGCCCTGTCATTGCCCCGTGGAAATCCACTGCCATTGACGCGGCGAACGCCCATGGATTGCCACTTTGCAAGCGTTATTCCGTCCTTGCCGGCCAATTTGGTATTGAAACCTGGAGGAAGCTTGACCTCATAACCCCATGTCTTGCCGGTCTGCCAACCATGGCGCGCCAGATAGTTGGCCGTCGAGGCAAGGGCATCTGGAACACTTGTCCATATATCCTTTTTGCCATCATTGTTGTAATCGGCCGCATAGCCTTTCCAGCTCGAAGGCATGAACTGGGTATGACCCATCGCGCCAGCCCACGATCCGTTCATTGCTGTGGACTTTATGTGACCTGCCTGAACGATTTTCAGGGCATTGATCAACTCGCTGCGCCAGAATTTCTTTCTGCGTGGAGCGGCGTAGGCAAGCGTTGCCAGCGCGTGAATGACATTATGGTCACCCATTCTCTCGCCATAGCGCGTTTCAATACCCCAAACCGCCAGGACGACGTCGCGATCGACACCAAATTTTCGTTCTATTATGTCCAGTTCACTGGAGTATTGCACCCGCATCGCCCTGCCATTGCGGATTTGCGCTTCAGAAACGGCTGAATCGAGATAATCCCAAATCTTGAGTTTGAATTCGGCCTGGGAACCCAGTTTTTCAACAGTTTTGCTGTCTGGTGCGGTAATCGCCCTGAACACCTCATCATAAACCCGAGGAGACACCCCGGATTTTACGGCAACTGGGCGGAACTCCTTGATCCAATTACGGAATCCGGAATCTGCTGAAACCGGAACGATCGTCGTGATGTTCAAGGCCAGGCAGATAATGGCAACAAATACAACATTCAGGCAGACAGAAAGGTAGCGCATCGATTAATCCAACTCGCAAATCTCTTGGGAGTACGCAAATTACGCCAAATCTCTCAACAATCGGTTTACCATAACTACTTATGTCCCAATTATGGCAGGACTGGTGCCAAGGCAATCCTTAGAAAGAAACCTGTTTGCCGGTAATTATGCGATTTTGCGGTCTGAAACGAGCCGGGATTCCCAATCGAGCGCGGTCTGGATGATGAAATCAAGATCATCATGTTTGGGCACCCAGTCCACCCTGCTCTTGAGCCGGTGGGAGTTGGCGACCAGTGACGGAATATCTCCCAGCCGCCGCGGGCTTTCTATTACCCTGAAATCATTGCCGGAAACGCGTTTGACCGTGTCGAGCACCTCCAGCACCGAATATCCGCGGCTGTAACCGCAATTGGCGGTGAATTTCAAACCACCCTCGCGGAGGAATTCCAAAGCCTTTTGGTGGGCGGCCACCAGGTCCGAGACATGGATGAAATCCCGGACGCAGCTGCCATCCTCGGTGTCATAATCTGTACCGAAGATCTGAAACGAAGGCCTTTTTCCAAGCGCCGCTTCACAGGCAACCTTGATCAGATGGGTGGCACCGGCCGTTGATTGGCCGGTTCGCCCCTTTGGATCGGCGCCGGCAACATTGAAATATCGCAGCATGACATACCGGATATCATGCGCATTCGCGGCATCGCGCAACATGATTTCCGTCATGAGCTTGGACGAGCCATAGGGCGACATCGGATTGAGAATGGCATCCTCGCGGATCGGACCAGTGGTGGTCGGCTCGCCATAGACCGCGGCGGTGGAAGAGAAGATAAACTGGTCAACACCCATCCGTGCAGCAGCGGCAATGAGATTGCGCGATTTCGCGGTGTTGTTTTCGTAGTACTTCAAAGGATCGGAAACCGATTCGGGTACCACAACAGAACCGGCAAAATGGATGATCGTGTCGACTTTGCGCGCGTCTATGGTTTTTTCAACCAGCGCCATGTCAC
This sequence comes from Pseudomonadota bacterium, assembly GCA_039030215.1. Classification (GTDB taxonomy): domain Bacteria; phylum Pseudomonadota; class Alphaproteobacteria; order Rhizobiales; family Rhizobiaceae; genus BOKV01. The sequence continues at coordinate 10,485 of JBCCEP010000058.1, read as the reverse complement.
CGGCGTCACCCTCTACAAACCTGACACCTTCCGGGATCGCCCATTTGAACCCGGTGGACAGATTGTCGATGACCGTTACCGATTCATCATTATCAAGCAGTTCCCAAACCATGTGGCTGCCGATATAACCGGCTCCACCCGTTACCAACACACTCATCGCCTACTCCTGATCGTTTACGGCATTTTGCCGTTGGTACGCGGACGCCGTACTTGATCGGAAAGTAACAATTAACGATTAGGATGAGATAAACAGATAGATCGCATTTTAACGGAATTCCAAGCAGACTGTTCAGGAGATGAAATGACCGACTACAAGCCTGTTCGCAAAGCAGTTTTCCCGGTGGCTGGATTGGGAACCCGGTTTTTGCCTGCGACGAAATCCATCCCGAAGGAAATGCTGACGATATTGGACAAGCCGGTCATCCAATATGCCGTCGACGAAGCTCGTAATGCAGGCATTGAGCATTTTGTCTTTGTAACGGGCCGCAACAAGGCGGTAATTGAGGACCACTTCGATATTCAGGTGGAACTGCAGCAAACACTTGAGGAACGCGGCAAACAGGAAGCCCTGGACATATTGAGTGCTGCCCTGCCCGCTCCGGGTCAAACGAGTTTCACACGTCAGCAGGCGCCGCTGGGTTTGGGACATGCCGTATGGTGCGCCCGCGAAATCGTCGGAGATGAGCCATTTGCGCTGCTTCTGCCGGACATGGTCATGCAGGATGAAACCGGTTGCCTTACTTCCATGACCCGTCTCTACAACAATACCGGTGGCAATATCATCTCAACCGAGGAAATAGCCTGGGAAGAAACCCAAAATTACGGCATCGTTGAGCGCGGTGAAGATGTGACCGGCGGCTTTGAAGTTAAGGGAATGGTTGAAAAACCGCCCAAGGGAACAGCGCCTTCAAATCTCTATATTAATGGCCGTTATATTCTCCAACCTGAGATTTTTGACCTTCTCGGAAATCAGAAAGCAGGCGCTGGCGGAGAAATTCAATTGACCGACGCGATGCTCAAATTGTCCGCAAGCCAGCCTTTCTATGGCTTTACGTTCCGCGGCCGAACCTTTGATTGCGGTTCCAAGGAAGGCTTTATCCGGGCAAATGTAGCCTATGCAATGTCAAATCCTGAGTTTGCCGGATCATTGCGGTCGGAACTTTTGGAGCTGATCAACTCGGCACCAGCCAAGTAGTCAAGGATGCAGCGCCACACCGAGACGGAACGAAGTGCCGTGCCAGGAACGCGTTTCATCGGCAGCATTCAATTCCTCATATTCAACATTGGCAGTAGCCGAGAAGTAACGACTGAAAAAATATTCCAGTCCGGCACCGATCGACCAAAGATAGTCACTGCCCTGATCGTCAGGATATTGGTCGATTTCAAGCGTGGCAAAGGCATTTGCCGTCAGATTGTCCCGGACTTGCCGGTCGGCCACCAGAGCGAAATTACGCTCGATTGCGCTTGATTCGCCTGAGGTGGTCGATCCGCCAAGCGATGTCGACGCCGAGAAACTCACATTGGTTCCCCGTTCGGGCGACCAGATCATGTTCGCAAACAGGCTGGCAGTATCCACATCGTCGAGCGTGGAACCATCATAGTCTTCCTGCAAATATCCAATGGCGACATCACCGGAGAACTTCTCGCCCAGATCAAATTCCACGCCGCCGCGCAGATCAAGAATATGGCTCGACCGTTCATCCCCGTTGCGATCTACCTCTTCGTCATATTGGCGCCTGCCCAACCCGGCAAAGACAAATGGCTTGAGCACAGGCGATGCGCCATAGGCAACGCGGAGACTGCCCTCATAAATCGTATTGTTCCGATCTCGCTGCGACTCGCTGGATCCATTGGATAGTTCCGCGTCATCATAGGTTTCACGATCTGCAGAACCACGCAGCCCGATATCGAATATTCCACCCGTGCGTTCCAGTTCCACACTACCATTCAGGCGGTGAACCCCAGGTCGTTCGATAACGCTAGCATTGAGATCGCGAGATGAAGTGGACTCTGTCGTGTATTGATACCCGCCCAGCACATTGACCGCAAACCCATCCACTAGATCGAGCCGTAACGTACCTCTGATGGCGCCATAGGGAATGTCTTCTTCCTCCGAATCGAACGAATAGCGGTAACTGCCCTCGACATCGATCCGAGCCTCATGGCGGGACCAGTCTGACTGCAGGCTTGCATTGAGATCCGTTTGCGAAAATCCTCCGGGATTGCCGCCCGCAGCATAGGAAGAGTTCGTGGCATAGCCGATGGCCTGCTCCAACCGGGTGAAAACCTGCCAAGTACCAGCCCGAAAACCTACCGGCAGAAAGGGTTGATCTTCTTCCGCTCGCGCTATCCCGGTCTGCTCGGCTTCAGCACGCAGATTTTGCCTTGCCCCCAGTAAGTCTTCTTCCTCTATCAGCGCCTCTTCTTCGGTTAGACCCTGAGAAAACAAATCTTCATTTACGGTGGGCTGGCGGGTAACCCGTTGTACAGGTACGGGAACGCGCTCAGGCGCTTCATCCAGAATTACCGGGTCCGCTACGTCTTGCGGAAATGCTTGTTCGACAGGTTGATCGAGATCGTCCTCCTCCACAGAAGTTCCAAAAAAGACATCGTCCTGTGGCTGAAGATATTGCGCACCGGCATGATTCGCGCCAAAACTCACGACAATCATGGCCATTAGGACCATTATTGCTTGTCTGGAATCCCGGCGTTTGCACGCAAATCTCATCAAAAATGGTCCCAAGCAATTTCGATTTACTGACAATTGGTAAAAACTTATGGTTAATGGAGAGTTTCGAAATTGCGTCAGACTGCATTGCAAGTGCCTAAAATTCGTGTATCAGGCAGTTTAAATGTAATTTATCCCGGAAATTGCCCCTAATGACACAGTCACCAGAGCTAATCTCGGCCAGAAACACAATCAAAACCGAATCTGAAGGCCTTCGTGCGCTAGCCGAATCACTCGATAACGGTCTCGCTGAACCCTTTAGGGATGCGGTTTCGAGGCTGACTTCGATTACCGGGCGTGTAATCGTGACCGGCATCGGCAAAAGCGGGCATATCGGATCAAAGATTGCCGCAACTTTTGCATCTACCGGAACACCGGCTTTCTTCGTCCATCCTGCGGAGGCAAACCACGGCGATCTGGGCATGGTCGCGCGCGATGACGCCATTATTGCCATGTCATGGTCGGGAGAAGCCGCTGAACTGAAGGGTATACTCGCCTATTCACGTCGCTTCTCGATACCGTTGATCGCACTGACCGCGAATCTGGATTCGACGCTTGCGCGCCAAAGCGACATCTGCCTGCAGCTTCCACGCTATGAAGAAGCTTGCCCGCATAATCTCGCACCGACGACATCTTCGATCATGATGCTGGCACTAGGCGATGCGCTTGCCATCGCTTTACTGGAAGCACGCGGCTTTTCAGCAACAGATTTCAAGACCTATCATCCGGGCGGGTCCCTTGGTGCAAGTTTGACACTGATCCGCGAGGTCATGCACCGCGAAAAGGAAGTGCCATTGGTCGCCGCTGGTTCGCCCATGGGGGATGCTGTCATCCGCATTTCCGAAAAGGGATTTGGCTGTGTCGGCGTTGTTACCGACAAAGGTGAACTGGTTGGTGTAATTACCGACGGCGACTTACGCCGCAATATTCATAGGGACATGCTCTCGCTCAGCGTAGACGAGGTCATGACCCATTCCCCGCAAACCGTGGGACCAGACACATTGGCCAACAAGGCCCTTGCGATCCTGAACGAATGCGCAATTACTTCCCTGCTGGTCACGGAAGGCAAAAAGCCGGTCGGCATCATCCACATGCACGATCTGCTGAGAATTGGTGTTGCTTGATAACCGCCTGAAAGTCGAGGCGTCAGGAAATTCTGCTCTTGTCCTCAATCGGCATGACCTGTAGCGCACCACCCTTGACGCCGACAATGCGTACTTCGCTACCCTTAGCCATGTCCGGGCCGGTAATCTGCCAGGTTGTTCCTCCGATTTTAGCGCGTCCCCGGCCTTGGGCAATATCCTCAAATACCAGTGCAGTACTGCCTATTAATTGCTGCCCACGCTGATTGAGGTTGGTATTTTCGTTGTCTTTGACCGTGCCATACTGGCTCATGAACCGGCGCCCGAAGATGGCAGAAATTACAGAAAGTATAAGAAATCCAATGACTTGGGTTTGCCAGACCCAGAATGCGGATTCAGGCCCCATGGCAAGTGAGATACTGCCGATCACAAAGGCGGAGATCCCGAACCACAAAAAGAACGTACCGGGTGCCAACACTTCAAGGGTCATCAGGATGACGGCCAATATCCACCAATTCCACGGCCCCATCGATTGAATAAACGACTGGATCATGACTTCCCGCCTTCCGGCGTTTCAGATCGGGAAGCGGAAAAAGCGTTTGCCGACGATGAAGATCTAGTTTCCTCAGGCGTCGTCGAGACATTTGGAACGCTGGTCGAGGGCGGTTTGGGCCCTCCATTTCCAAACACTTCTTTCGATATCTCCCCAATGCCCGCAATTGAGCCAATCACCGAAGCCGCTTCCAGCGGCATCAGGATTACCTTCTGATTTCGTGCGGTAGCCACCTGACCCAATGCTTCAATGTACTTTTCGGCAACAAAGTAATTGATCGCCTGGACATCCCCGCCCGCAATCGCATTGGATACCATGCTTGTCGCATTGGCTTCAGCTTCAGCTAGCCGTTCGCGCGCCTCCGCTTCCCGGAAAGCAGCTTCCTTCTCGCCCTCAGCGTTGAGGATTTGGCTTTCCTTTTCCCCTTCCGCTTTCAGAATTTCTGCCTGCCGGTGGCCTTCAGCATCAAGAATGGTGGCACGCTTCAACCGCTCAGCCTTCATCTGCTGACCCATTGCTTCAACCAGATCGGCAGGCGGATTAATGTCCTTGATTTCAATCCTGGTCATCTTGATGCCCCATGACGAGGCCGCATCGTCAACCACTCTTAGCACGCGTTCATTGATCGCGTCACGTTTTGACAATACCTCGTCAAGATCCATGGACCCCATGACCGAGCGAATATTGGTCATTGTCAGGTTCAGAATTGCATTATGCAGGCCTTGCACTTCATAGGCGCTGCGGGCGGCATCAAGCACCTGGAAAAAGGCCACGCCGTCGGCACTGACGGAAGCATTGTCCCTGGTTATGACTTCTTGCGTCGGGACGTCGAGAACCTGCTCCATCATGTTCATTTTCGCACCGATGCGGTCGACAAATGGAATGATCAGGTTCAGCCCCGGTTTCAATGTAGCGACATATTTGCCAAACCGCTCGACGGTATAATTATATCCCTGCGGCACCTGTTTGATACCGGCAAACAACACCAGCACAAACAGCACGACCAAAAGCAGGACGACAAGATCAAATCCGGAAATATCAGGCATGGGCCCTCTCAGAATAATTGGTACATTAGCTGAAATCGGCCAAGAAAAGACCGCCAGCTATTGCCACCGATAGGCCCCCAACCAATTATCAGCCACTCCGGTATAATCGGTTGAGCGATTCGTTACAAATTGAGGGAATCCTAATCTTCCATCGGCTCAGAGCCAGCCTGAGAGTTCGCGCTCCACAACTGTCTGGATAACGGCCATCCCCTCAGGGGAATCGTTCAGGCAGGGTATGTGGGTGAAATGCTCCCCGCCTGCCTCTTCGAAGATTTCACCGGCCTCACCAGCAATTTCCTCCAGCGTCTCGAGGCAATCGGAAACAAATCCGGGATTGAACACTGCAATGCTCTTGATCCCCTCCTTGCCAAGTCTCTCCACTGTCTTGTCCGTATAAGGTTGCAGCCATTCCTCCGGGCCAAACCGCGACTGGAAGGTTGTTATCAGCCGTCCATCCGGCCAACCCAGCCGATCCTGCAAAAGGCGCGAGGTTTTCTGGCAATGGCAGTGATAGGGGTCGCCCTTCTCGAAATAGCTCTTTGGAATGCCGTGATAGGAGGCAATTACATGTTCCGGTTCAAAATCGATCTTCGACAAGTGGTTTTCAATAGAACGGGCAAGGGCATCAATGTAGATTGGATCATCATGATAGGGTGGCACAGTCCGTATGGCAGGCATCCACCGCATTTTCATGAGTACCTCAAAACTCTTGTCGTTCACGGTAGCGGTCGTCGCCGCGGCATATTGCGGATATAGCGGAAAAATCAGAATCCGCTCGCAACCATCGGCTTTCAACTTCTCGAGCTTGCTCGCAATCGATGGGTTCCCGTACCGCATCCCCCAATCGACCAGCAAATGGTCATGTTCAGACATTGCCTGCGCCAATTTATCGCTTTGAGACCGCGTAAATGTCCGCAATGGCGATTCATCAAGTTCCTCATTCCAGATCGAAGCATAGGCTTCACCCGATTTCTTCGGCCGCCGGTTGAGTACGATCCCGTAAAGGATCGGATACCACAGTGCTTTGGGCCACTCGATTACCCGGCTATCAGTCAGGAATTCTTCCAGATAACGGCGCATGTTCTTTTTGTCATGGCCATCAGGCGTACCCAGATTGACCAGAAGAACGCCAACTTTTCCGAATTTGACGGGAGGATGATCCGGCGGCAGAGGACGCGGACTTCCCTTGACCGTCTTCTTACTCGTTTTGGCTTTTGATTTGACCGTTACATTCATTCCAATCGCCATTCTGCAATAATTGTTTCGTCTATTCGGCTATACGCGACTGCTGCCTCATTGGAGCACTTTCACATATCAATAAAGACTAGCGCTCAAAAATAGTAGACCAAGTACAAAAACCATTGCAGCGCCGGCAATCTCGATTACACGGTGAACATTTTCAGCCCTCCCGGTGCTGCCACCCAGGCTGATGGCGATATCTTTCGACCAAACAGCAAGTGCTGCAAGTGTCGCGACAGTAATCCCGGTTCCGGCAGCCATTGCAAATGTCGAGGCGATCCCCGCTACATACAATCCGTTCAGGAATGCAAACGTCAATACAATGATGGCACCTGAACAGGGGCGTAATCCCACCGCCAGAATTGCACCCCAGGCCTGACGCAAACTCAATTCTCCTTCCAGCATTGACGGATCAGGAGCATGCGAGTGGTTCCCGTGATCGTGGTCATGGCTGTGATTGTGGTTTGGCCCATGGCAATGGCTCCCGCGTCCGGTAATTTTGGTAAACAGCAGCCATGCCCCCAGTGCAGTCACAGCGCCATAGCTGGAAATCTCCAGCCAGCGGGTAACGTCACCCTGTCTGATGCCCAATCCGCGGAGAAAGAACAGCAACACAACAATCATCAAGATTGCCGAGATTGCTTGTAAGAATGCTGATGCAAACGCCAGGGCAATACCACGCCGGGCCGCAACTTCATTCGCCAGCATGAAAGAGGATATCACGGCCTTGCCGTGACCAGGCCCCGCTGCATGAAATATACCATAAAGGAAACTCAGCCCTGCCAATAACCAGACATGTTTTCCGTCGGCACGAATTTCCTTCAGTTCGCCGGTCATCAGCTGATAGAAATCTTGTTGTTTTTGTTGAATCCAGAACAGTATGGATGCAAACGGCCCTTCTGGCTTGATTGCCTGTTCAGGTCGGCCAATCCCAAGCGAATTTTGCGCAGCGGCAAAGTCGGTGCTGGCAAGAAGAAGAGCAGCAATCAACAGCAGAAAAACTGTGCAGGCCGCGCTTAGCGCGCTAATTTTCAGATGCATTCCAGGCCGATCCAGGTTTTCCAATCATCGCCGAGATCAGCGTTTTCCGGATCAGCAAAAAACTCCTCAGTTAGCGTTGTGGCACTGGAAAGAAGCAGATCGAAATCCGGCCTGGTTATTGTGACGTCGCATGCTGTTCCCTCACCGGTAATCTGAATGGCAGTTTCATCGATAATTTCCATCGCGACATAATAGGATGGATCGGAAACGGATATCTTGAAATTTTCCTTGTTAAGCACGTCAATCGGCTCTTCAAATTTCAAGGCAAAGAACATGATCGCCTGATTGTCGATAAAATCCACCATGATGGCATCTGTGGGAATAAACGGTATTGTGAGTCCGTCTTTCCTGACCGAGGTAAAAAAGCCACTCTCGCCAATCGACTCGGTTACAATTTTCGAAACTTCATCCAGTTCAGCTGAATCGAGATTGCCATCCGCATTCCCGTCGAAATCCAGCAAGACTGTTGCTGAGAATATCTCGTCAAACCGCCAAACATGGCGCAACTCCGTTACGGCGCCGGCATCGTTGCGCAATACTTCCAGATTTGCCTCAACGAATACATGCGGATGCGCCAATGCGCCGACACAGGACATTACCAGCCCTGTTGCCGCCAGCATAATCGATGATGCCAATCCGTTAGTGGCAGTCATACCCCATTGCGCCCTTTAGAGAATTGTTCGAAACACACGCATACTCTGTTACCCAGCAATCGGGTAATAAAAAGGCATCGTGACAATTACATGGCTTCGTTAACATTTTTACTGTCTTTTCTGCCATTGTCCCGGAACCATCTTGCCATGAAGTCGACAAAGACGCGGACTTTCGCCGGCACATGACGCCGATGCGGATAGACCGCAAATACGCCACCACCCGGCGGAAATCGGTCTTCCATCAGGCTTAACAGCCTTCCATCCTTGATCTCACTTTCAACGGAAAATTCTGGCACCATTGTGATACCAAGCCCGGCAATAGCTGCGCGCTTGGCCACTTCCGGACTATTGACCGAAATTGTGGCATTGACCGGAACCGTAATTTCCTTGCCTTCGTCATCCAGAAAAACCCAATTGTTTCTGCCTTTCCAGTTTGTATCGGTAATCGCCGGAAATTGAACAAGATCACGCGGACTGGCTGGCATGCCATGTTTGGCGACAAATTCGGGCGAGGCACACAAAATCATTCTGAAATCGGCCAGCTTGCGAGCAATCAGTGAAGAATCGGCCAATCGCGAAATTCGGATTGCAACGTCAAACCCGTCCTCGACGAGGTCGACCAGACGGTCGGCCAGCGTTACATCCAGATTGATTTCTGGATATTCGGATGCAAATTCGACAATCGGTAATCCGATTTCCAGATCAGTTAGCGATCGCGGTGCGGAAACCCTCAACCGCCCTTTTACACCTGCCCCGGTCTCGCGCACCGTCTCCTGCAGATCCGTAATTCTGTTTATGATGTCGAGAGCCGAATGGTAGTACACTTCGCCAACCTCCGTCAGCGAAAATTGGCGCGTCGTACGATTGAGTAATAGAATTCCAAGTTCATCTTCCAGTTCGCGTACATATTTTGACATCAGCGCCTTCGAGCGGCCAAGCTTTCGGGCGGCTGCAGAAAATCCTTCAGCATCGACAACATCGATAAATGCCTGCATACGCGTCAAGTTATCCAAATCCAGCCTCTCGCAATAATTTCCGATCGCCAGCGGTCATAATATCCCGCAAGCCATGCCATGCCAGCTATTCAATGTCTATGCGGTGATATCGATTATGCCTGCCTCACCTGCTTCCGTTCCAAACGCGACAAGCAACCCATTATCTGCCCAGCCAAGCGAAGTGATGGAACTTTCAGCTTCACGGCGCAAAATTGCAAGCTTGCCGTCTATGATACGGGCGGCACCCACCATTCCATTTTCATATCCGATTGCAACCACATCTTCCTGAGGGTGGCAGGCCACGACACAAACCTTGACCGGATCCATCGAACCAAGTTCAACCGGTGCTTTTCCCATTGGCCCGTCTTTGCCGGCGAACGGCCAGACAATTGCTGCAGTGGAACCCGACGAAGCAAGCCATTTGCCGTTTCTGGTAAACGACATGGATTTTACCTTGGATGGATACCCGCTCATTCGCATGTGCCGATCATCCGAAAGTCGCCATCCATGCATTGCATTTTCCTGCATGGAGGAAACAACATAGCGGCCATCCGGTGAAAATATCACGCCTATATGGGCACCATCCCACCCCAGAAATTGAGAACCCTGATCCGTATTGATCCAGATCAGTTCGATACCGTTATACCGCGCCATTGCCAGGCGCATCCCCTTTGGCGCAAACGCCAATGCCTCGACTGTGCGTTCGCACCCAATTTCACGCAGGACTCCATCATTGCCATAAACCGTTACTTGCCTCGCAACGGCGGCGGCAACGGTGCCGGAAGGACCGCATGCCAATTCATCAACCCATTTTGAACTTTGGCCGCACAATTCCTCAATGTTGCCATTCGGTCTGAATTTATAGATTTTTCCGTCTTCACCACCGGTGGCAAGAAATGATCGGTCACGGGCAATCGCAGCGGTGGTAAGGCCATCATGCAGCCTGGTTCGGACCTCACCCCCGTCCGGATTAACGACGCTACCATCAGCAAGCGCAAAAACAGGCGCCATTCCGACAAAGCCGCACCACTCCACATATTCACCTGCCTCAACGTTGGTAATTCCAGGCATCGTCAGGCGGCACAGGCTGCAAAGGTTCTTTCGAGTTTCTCGCGATCGAGATTGCGCCCGATGAATACGAGCCTGCT
>JBCCEP010000057.1:0-14645 GCA_039030215.1 Pseudomonadota bacterium | reverse complement strand
GACAAGGCCGAACCGCCAGAAAACCCGATGTCGGCAGACCGGGTGCGCTGGGAGCATATTCAGCGTGTTTTTGAGTTATGTGATCGCAATGTTTCCGAGACCGCGCGACGGTTGAACATGCATCGGCGCACCTTGCAGCGCATCCTTGCCAAGCGCGCGCCAAGATAATTGGCGCTAGGTACGAACCGCTAAGTATACCCGCGAGCTACTGACCTGTGATGTCTTTCAGCCCGGAAGGCAGTGGGTCACCATTGTCGGAACAATGGGAGAGGACACGCTCGAGTCGATCCGCGGCGGCTCTTGCAAATCGCAGGGTAAGCGCCTTGCGCGTTGCTCCGGCCATTGAAAAATCCTGCGATGGCCGGACGATCTCGGCGCCATAATGGTCGGCCACGATCAGGCCTTGGTCCTCAGGGAAAATTTCCATCGGAACCTCGCCATGGGTAGCAAAGAAATAATGATCGCAATGGACCAGATACTCCGGCCATTTCCGGTCGGCCTTGAAATCTTCGATCGATGACTTGATCTCGATGATCACGAACTTGCCCTTGCGGTCCATCCCGATCAGATCGGCGCGCCGGCCCGAAGCCAGTGCCAGTTCGGCTATCATCGAAACGCCAAGTTCCTGAAAGTGCCGCACCACACCGCGCCGGATCGATAAGGCGCGCTCGGATTGACGCCCGTCTGACAACGGATTTGATTGGCTGAAATCTAGTATCGGCATCCTCCGAAATTGCCACACTCGACCGAAGACCGCAAATGCCGGAATGGGGCTTTAGCCTGCTGACTACACCTCAGCCGTCCGCCTTCAATTCAAGCCGCCTGCGATGCAGAATTGGTTCGGTATAGCCGGATGGTTGCTCGCGCCCCTTTAGCACAAGGTCCATGGCCGCCTGAAACGCGATGGATTTCGCATAGTCGGCTGCCATCGGCAAATAGGCAGGGTCACCTTCATTTTGCCGGTCGACCACCTTGGCCATGCGCTCCATGGTTTCTACTATTTGCTCCTTGCTGACAACGCCATGATACATCCAGTTGGCCATGTGCTGGGAGGATATCCGCAGCGTCGCGCGGTCTTCCATCAGGCCAACATCATTGATGTCCGGCACCTTGGAGCAGCCAACACCCTGGTCAATCCAGCGCACGACATAGCCCAATATACCTTGCGCATTATTGTCGAGCTCAAGCTGAATGTCGGATTCCGTCCAGTTGGGTCGGCTGACCACGGGCACGGTAAGAATGTCGTCTATTGCCGCCCGTGGACGCTTCTTCAGTTCTTCCTGTACGGCCTTCACATCGACCTTGTGGTAATGCGTAGCATGCAGCGTAGCGGCAGTTGGTGACGGAACCCACGCAGTATTGGCGCCTGCTTTCGGATGGGCGATTTTCTGCTCCAGCATCGCCGCCATCAGATCCGGCATCGCCCACATGCCCTTGCCGATCTGGGCATGGCCCGAAAGCCCGCATTCCAGCCCGATATCCACGTTCCAGTCCTCATAGGCCTGGATCCAGGGAGCAGCTTTCATGTCGCCCTTTCGGATCATGGCTCCGGCTTCCATGGAGGTATGAATTTCATCTCCGGTGCGATCCAGGAAACCGGTATTGATGAAAGCAACACGTTCCTTGGCCGCTCGGATGCATTCCTTCAGATTGACGGTGGTCCGCCGTTCCTCGTCCATGATGCCCATCTTGATCGTGTTGCGCGGCATGCCAAGGGCATCTTCCACCCGCGAGAACAGTTCGACCGCAAATGCGACTTCCTCAGGCCCGTGCATTTTCGGCTTCACAACATACATTGAGCCCGCAGGCGAATTCGCACGGCGTCCATTCGGACCAATGTCATGCAGTGCAATCAGCGCGGTGAACATCGCATCCATGATCCCTTCAGGGATTTCATTACCGTCCGCGTCCAGGATTGCCGGATTTGTCATCAGGTGACCGACATTTCGCACCAGCATCAGGGAGCGGCACTTGACCGGAAAGGTTGAGCCGTCGGGCGCGGTAAAGTCGAAATCTCCATACATCTTCCGTGTAATTTTCTCGCCGCCCTTCTCAAACGTCTCTTCCAGGTCCCCGGCCATCAGGCCTAGCCAGTTGCGATAAACCAGGATCTTGTCTTCGGCATCGACGGCGGCAACCGAATCTTCGCAGTCCATGATTGTGGTGAGTGCGGCCTCCAGATTGACTGTGGCAATCCCGGCAGGGTCGTTCTTGCCGATCGCATGTTCTCGATTGACGAGTATTTCTGTGCCAAGCCCATGTTGACGAAGCAGGACATGTTGCCAGCCGCCATCACTTTTGGCATGGCCTGCATATTGATCTTCGTTACGCAGCTTGGTCTCGCCGTCCGCAGTCTTGAGCACGAGCGAAGGCCCCGCCACGATTTCGGTCACGTCAGACCAGGAACCTGACGCCAGGGGTGCACTTTCATCGAGAAACTTCTTCGACCATGCAACAACCCGTGCCCCGCGTTCCTCGTCATAACCGCCTTTTTTCGGCAGATCACCCAGCGCATCAGTGCCGTAAAGCGCATCATACAGCGATCCCCAGCGAGCGTTCGCTGCGTTCAAGGCAAAGCGTGCATTGGAAATCGGCACGACAAGCTGCGGTCCTGCGACCTCGGCAATTTCAGGATCCACATTTGCCGTGGTGACCGAGAAATCCTCTCCTTCCGGCACAAGATATCCGATGTCGGACAGGAACTGGCGGTACTCATCCATCGAATATCCGCTATCCTGCTTGGCTTTGTACCAATCGTCGATTTTTGACTGCAGATCCTCACGCTTTTGCAGCAAAGCGTGGTTTTTCGGAGCAAGATCACCAACGATTTTGGCAAATGCAGGCCAAAATTCCGAAGCGTTTATGCCCGTGCCTGGAATGGCGGTATCAGTAATGAAATCATAAAGGTCCGAATCGACTTTCAGACCTTCGACGTCAGTCATCTTGCTCATATAGTCTGTCCTGCAAAGCGGGGTTAGGGATGGGCCTCCAGTTCCTAGCGAATATGACCGTCGAGTCAAGAATTGTAGCCTGAAAGCCCATCAGAAGGGCTGATGGTTGCCTCCACCCAGGCAGATATCCTTCCGCCGCAGTTCGGAATTCTTCGGATATCAGCTTGTCGCTGGCCGAAAGATGAAATTCTGCAGCGTCCGGGCAAAGATGATACCGATCACCATCGCCGCGAAAAACACGATCACTTCGGTTCTGCCTGTCCCCAATGCAGGCACAGCGCCACCAGGGCAAAAACCGGCTATTCCCCAGCCAATTCCAAACAGGGCGGAACCGCCAATCAGCCTGCGATCGATTGCCTTCGCTTCCGGCAGTCGGAACTTGGTGTCAAACAACGGCTTTTTGCGAAGAAATACGAGCCTGTAACCGGCCATCGCCGTAAACATTGCGGCAAACATCACAAATAGCAGGCTGGGATCCCAGCTACCGGCAACATCGAAGAAATTCAGCACTTTTGCCGGATTGATCATTCCGGAAATAGTGATGCCCAATCCGAAAATTATACCTATGGCGAAAACCACGAAAATGCGCATGATGCGATTCCATCTTACGATCCGAAGACGTGCCGGACCAGAAAAACCGTTACGAATGTTGAAATCATGAATACCCCGGTTGCAACAATTGAGCGCGTCGATAGCCGCGCTATGCCGCAGACACCATGTCCGGACGTACAGCCCGAGCCAAATGTCACGCCGATCCCGACCAGCAGGCCGCCAGCGACCAATGCGCCATGGCTGACCGGTACCGTCAGTTCAACCTTCTGGCCGCTTGTTGCAACATACAGAATCGGTGCAATGACAGCACCGGCAAGAAAACTGGCGCGCCATTTCCAGTCTTCAGGAAGCGGCGGAATAATCCCTGCAACTATACCGGTCATTCCGGCCACTCTGCCGATGAATAACATCAGTAGAACAACAGAGATTCCGATGAGAATGCCGCCTAAGGTGGCAGAAAATGGAGAAAATTCTGTCATTTTGAAAATTCCTGCATTATACATATAATTCACGTGCAAGTTGAGTTCTTTACTGCTATTATTATGGAATTCAACTTGAATGAGTCGTTTTTATTTTAATTAGTGATTTCTAATATAACAAGCCATGGATACTATTGTCTTAGAGAATAACCTGTCGGAAGCATCGAAATTGCTGTCCGCAATGTCCAATTCCCATCGCCTGATGGTGCTTTGCAAACTTCTTGATGGAGAAATGAGCGTAACAACACTTGCCGATTCCGTCGGACTAAGCCAATCAGCGCTTTCCCAGCATCTTGCCAAGTTGAGGGAACGTAATCTGGTTGCAACCAGGCGAGAAGCGCAGACAATCTACTACAGCCTCGCCAGCAAGGATGTCAGCGCGGTGTTATTGACCCTGTACAAGCTGTATCGTGGCGATTGATCCTGCTGTTTCACACCAGGCCTGGTGTTGAACATATCCTTTCCTGCTACCATATAAACCCAAGTGCGGAGTGCCAGATGGGCTCCGTGATAAAGTTGCTGATGGTTGTGGTCAAACTGCTGACCGCAGCGTCCATGGACTTTTGAAAGGAAGTGCAATGCCGCGTTTCGCCGGTTTTTCCAGCCCGCATTTATTGGGGTTTGACGAAATAGAACGCGTTTTGGATCGCGTATCAAAGTCGGCCAATGACGGCTATCCACCCTACAACATCGAACGCCTCCGGGATCACAACGGTACGGTAGAATCCTTGCGCATAACTCTTGCCGTGGCCGGATTCAGTGATGATGACCTTGATATCACCATCGAAAAGAACCAACTAACCATTAGAGGCCAGCAAGACGATGATTCTGAACGCGAATTTCTCCACAGGGGAATCGCAGCAAGACAGTTTCAGAAGTCATTTGTCCTGGCAGAAGGCATGGAAATTTCCGGCGCAGAACTGGAAAATGGCTTGTTGTCCATCAACTTGACCCGTGACGAGCCGGAAACTGTCATTCGCAAGATAAAGATATCTCCAAAGGCCTGATCGGCTTTGGACAACAACGGCGCCTAAACCGGGCCGAAGGAGTAGAGTATGTATAATCCCGCAAATCCTCCCGAAATATCAGAGACCGAACTCGCCAATATCGGATCAGGCCATATCGCCTATCTGCGTCAGATTACCGGCAAGGAGATTTCCGAAGCATTTCCAAATGCAATGCAGATTCCGCCCGAAGCAAAAGTCTGGGCGCTGTTCGGTGCAGACGGAACGCCACTGGCATTGGCAGATGACCAGGGATCGGCTATTTCCAGCGCTTTCGACAATAATCTGGTTCCGGTCGCAGTCCATTAAGACAGTCTTTTGTCGCAATTAATGGATCTGCCGGAATCGCTTTTCATCATTCCGGCAGGACGGGAAGTAATCGGTATCTTGGGGAATTGTCTGTTCCTAGGCCGCGTTTGAAGCCGGTGTATCCGTCAACAGCGAGTAAATGGCGTCGGACTCATAGGTTTCACGCAATTTTTCGACTGTATCTGTCTCCCGCATGACCCTGGCGATGCGGGCCAGTGCCTTCAAGTGATCAGCCCCCGAACCTTCCGGCGCCAACAACAGAAAGATTATGTCGACAGGCTCGTCATCTAGCGATTCAAAATCAATTGGCTTTTCAAGCCGCGCAAATATCCCGGTGATTTTGGCAAGCCCCGGCAATTTGCCGTGCGGAATCGCGATCCCGCTGCCAACCCCTGTGGAGCCGAGGCGTTCGCGCTGAAGCAAGGTATCGAATATCTGTCTTGCGGCGATGCCTGTCCGGATTTCGGCCCGCTCCGACAAATCCTGCAGCAATTGCCGCTTGGAGCTTGTCCGCATTGTCGGATAAATGTCATCTGGCGTTAGCAAATCACCAAGATCCATTTTTCTTCCCTTCTGATAGCGGGCTCAAACCGCCCCTGAACTTGCCTGACACGAATTGCTGTCAGCCAGCCTGATTCGGATCGATCCACCCGATGTGGCCGTCCGCGCGACGATATACGATATTGGTGTTGCCACTTGCGGCATTGGTGAAAACGACCACCGGACTATCTGTCAAATCCAGCTGCATCACAGCTTGGGCGACAGTCTGGGTGAGGACCGTTTTCGAACTTTCTGCAACGATAGCCGGGACGAAGTCTTCTGCCACTTCATCGTCTGCATCCGGAGCCTCCATCACGGTGTAGCTGGCTTCTATCTGCGATCTGGCTGCTGCCCCGGCGTGGTGATCCTTCAACCGGCGTTTGTATCTGCGAAGCCGCTTCTCGATGCGCGCAGCAGCATCGTCAAAGCAGGCCGTTGCGTCATGCCCGCGTGCAGTTGCCTGCAGAACGACCCCGGTATCCAGATGTACGGTACAATCACATTCAAAAGCATTATTGGCCTTTTCGAGGGTTATCTGGCCGGAATAGCCACCCGAAAAGTACTTCGTGACAGATTCATCTATCCGGTCTTCAATGCGTTGGCTTAGAGATTCGCCAACATTCATATGCTTGCCGGAGATTCGTAGGCTCATGTCAGATTAATACTCCTGAAGCGGCCTGCGCCACAACCCCAAATACCCAAGATCTCTGTTGTCCTGCAGTAATTTTGCGCGCTAAATCGTACGGTTTACCCTCGCGCCCGCAAGGTCAACGCCTCAATTGAGCTTGTCCCCGCTATCCTCTGAAATCGAATTTTTCAAGTTGCGGAGGGACGGGGGCTTCTAGGTCCATGTGACAGGATTGTCAAGGTTTTCTGCCCATGAAAATGGGCCCATTCAAGCCATCAATCCGCGCTTCTCCCGCCTTCTTTGCACCGAAGACGGAATATTGAGCGATTCACGATATTTGGCGACGGTCCTGCGGGCAATATCGATACCGCTGGAGCGCAGCATCTTGACGATTACATCGTCAGAAAGGATTTTTTCAGGCTGTTCGGCATCGACCAACTGCCGGATCCGGTGACGAACTGCTTCGGCCGAATGGGCCTCTTCGCCTTCTGTGGCGGCAATTGAGGCTGTGAAAAAATATTTCAGTTCAAACAGACCACGATCGGTCATCATATACTTGTTGGACGTCACCCTGCTTACGGTCGACTCATGCATCTTGATCGCGTCAGCAACCATTTTCAGATTGAGCGGCTTAAGGTGCTCCACACCATAAGCCAGAAACATGTCTTGTTGCTTGACGATTTCACTTGCCACCTTGAGAATGGTTTGCGCTCGCTGATCGAGGCTCTTGACCAGCCAATTGGCTGACTGCAGGCAATCCATAACAAAGGTCTTTTCGGTCTCCCCCTGACAAGTCTTTGATATTTTTGAATAATAATCTCGATTTACCAAAACCTTCGGCAGGGTTTCAGGATTGAGTTCGACCTGCCAGCCACCGTCCGAGCCTTGCTTCACAAAGATGTCCGCAATTGCCGGCTGCACGGGGCTGGGATTGAAACGCCTGCCGGGCCTTGGCTCCAGTTCCCGTATTTCATGCACCATGTCGGCAATATCGTCCCGATCAACACCGCAAATGCGGCACAGCAAGGTGAAATCCCGTTTCGCCAGAACATCGAGATTTTGTGTCAAAACCTGCATTGGCGGGTCGAAACGGTCCTTCTCCTTGAGCTGGATAGCCAGACATTCCTCCAGATCCCGCGCCGCAACGCCGGAAGGCTCGAAGGATTGAACCTTGCCCAGTACCGTGTTGACGAGCCCCACATCGGCACCAAGCGTCGTGGCAAGCTCTTCGATTGGCCGCCGCAAATAACCATCATCATCCAGTGACTCGATGATCTCGCGTGCAATCAGCAATTCGGCCGGATCACGGATGGCAAGCGGCAATTGCTCCAGCAAATGATCTCGCAAGGTCGGCTCAATGGCGCAATATTCCTCAAGGTTGGGACCCGCATCCTCAAGACTGAGCGTCTGGCTTGTCGCCTGCCAGGGATCAGAAGATTGCAAACTTTCGCCAGCAGCCGGTTGCCCAGTCATGTCAGGCTCGAACTCATTTTCAAGCGAAGTACCGAGTTTTTCCTCGACCGCGGCCGTGCTGGTCTCAAGTTCCGCGCCTATCCAGTCACCGTCATCCGCCATATTTGCGATTTCAGCCTCTGAATCGGTGTTTTCCTGCCGATTTTCATCGTCATTGGGCGTCGGCCCGGGGCTTTCGCCGGTTTCATCCAGGCTAAGCAGAGGATTTTTCTCGACCTCCCGGTCGACATAGGCAGCAAGCTCGAGGCTGGAGAACTGAAGCAGACGGATAGACTGCATCAGCTGGGGTGTCATCACCAGCGATTGCGACTGCCGAAATTGCAGTTTGGCAGAAAGCGCCATCCCTTTGCCTCTGTTTATGGTTTTACCAGCATATTTTCATGGAAAAATGCGAACTGGCTTGTTTCTTGCTAGCCTATATAACAGCACTCGGTTCTTAAAGTGTAAATTGTTCGCCTAGATATGTGCGCCTTACATCAGGATTTTGGACAATTTCCTGTGGACGTCCATGCGTCAAAACGCGCCCATTGGCGATAATATAGGCTCTATCGATCAAACCCAGTGTTTCTCGAACATTATGATCGGTGATCAAAACGCCAATCCCTCTTCTGGTCAGATGCCGCACCAGTTGCTGAATGTCGCCCACCGCGATCGGGTCAATACCGGCAAAGGGCTCATCCAGCAGGACAAAGGAGGGTTTTGTGGCCAGTGCCCGCGCAATCTCGCATCTTCTTCTTTCACCGCCCGACAGGGATATTGACGGTGATTTGCGCAAATGGGCGATCGAAAACTCCTCGAGCAGAGAATCCAGCTCACGTTCGCGGGTTGCTGCATCCGGTTCAACGACCTCCAGCACGGCGCGAATATTGTTTTCGACGTTCAAACCGCGAAAAATAGAAGCTTCCTGCGGCAGATACCCAATGCCAAGCCTTGCGCGGCGATACATCGGCGTTCCGCTGATATCGTGTCCGTCGAGTTCGATTCTGCCCACATCAGGCTGAACAAGACCGGTAATCATGTAAAAGCAGGTGGTCTTGCCTGCACCGTTCGGACCCAGCAAGCCAACGGCTTCGCCGCGGCGTACTCCCAGCGAAACGCCTCGAACAACCGGTCTTCCCTTGTAGCTTTTCTGTAGCCCGGTTACGGCGAGCACCCCTTCTCTGCCAGGTCTTGGCCCGGCAGCCGCACCATTTACCGCCGGCCTGCCACGCAAAAACGCCGTCGCCTTTCCTGCCAGACCATCTTTGGCCGAAGATTTTGCCGCAGGCTCGGATTTTGCTTTTGCCTGTCGATTTGAGGCAGGAGGATTCGCCCCAGCCGGCCGGGCAGGCGCAGCTTGGGCGTTGGGGTTTGATCGCACTCCAGGCGCATTACCTTGGCCGGGATTTGGGTTGCCGGCCTGTTCCACGCGTCTTTGAACGACTTTGGGCCGCAACTGCGGGCCCGGTTTGGGCGTCGCCTTGCGACTCTTCGGAAATATCGACGTCAGATCGTGGCGCAACCCTGCCATAGCCAGTCGTAGCTTGTACCACAGGCTTGGCGAGGAACGATTGGACGGTTGTCTCCGTTTCCGATTGGGTCCAGGTGCTTTCAATATCGCGCCAGATTTTGCATTACTGATTAATTCGAAGGTGCACGGTCAATAAGTACTTTGACGCGTCCGCCCTTCCCGGCGCAGGGTTCTACACCAATATCATTTGTTTTCATATTCACTGTTACCAGACAACCGGTAATAATATTAGTACCCTGGCTTACCGACACATCGCCATCAAGCGTCGCCATTTGGGTTTCCATGTTCACGACAGCGCGATTTGCAGAAGCGAACTGGTCATTTGAGCGCACGGCAACCTTTCCCGTCGCCTCAATTCGCTTAACATTACCACCCGGCCCGGCATTACCCTGCGCGTCTTTTCCGTAATAGACGAGCAATTTCGAGGTTTTCAGGAAAGTCGAGCCCTGGACCACTTCGACATTGCCGCTGAACACCGCCGTTCCCTTCTGATCGGCGACTTCCAGCCGGTCCGCCTGAATCTGGATCGGTTCACCGGAATTGCGCATGCCGTCAAAGGCGCCGCCAAGGTTTTGGGCCAATGCTGGTCGGGTCATCGCAAGCGATGAAACCGCAACGAAAAGCGCTATGAACTGGCCTGCACGCATCATTGTGTCCTGTTTGTGGATTGGTCGATGGTACCTAACAGTCCGCCACCATCCTGTTCATTAAATGGCAATATGGTCATCCTGACCCGATTTTCAAAAATAATCATTTTACCATTGTCTTCGACTGTCAACTTGTCCGATTTGACATTTGCGCGACCGGTATCGACTTCGACCGGGTTGTTCGTCTCCATCCTGCCGGTCTCGATGTCGATTTGGGCATCCATCATGCGTATTTTCATGCCGTCATCTGTATCGACCGCAATATTACCACCCAGTTCCAGTGTCTTTGCAGCAGCATCATACACACCCGATCCGGCCGAGATACTCGCCGTTTGTTCGTCATTGAGCGGAAGTTTGGCCTGGATCTCTTCAAGCGAAATCCGGTCAGGCCTCGCAGTATTCTGGACTGCACGGGCTGCGGTCATGGAATAGGGCCGACTGTTGGAATCGGTACCATTCAATTCCGGACTGTCCATGACCAGTTTGCCATCTTCAAGCCTGAGCTGACCAAGATCAACCGAAGGCAGGTTCGCACCAGAAAAAAACAACGAACCGATGATGATGACGATCGCCGCGACACCGATCACGGGCAGCATTCGCTTCAGTAACTGCACACGGTTCGAGTGTTTCCTTGCCCGCTCAAATTCAGCTGCAGCTCTGCCGGTAGGTGCTTGCCCGGGTCTTTGGCGTTGTGCGCCGTCTCCCGGACGGGCCGTTTGCGCAGTAGACGGCCGCCTTTGCTGCCCGGCAACCTGGCCTGCTGCGGGTCGAACGCCGGTTTCAGGCCTGGAAGCAGAAGAAGATCCTGCATCTGGGCTTGAAACGGGTGGCACTGCCCGTTGCTGGTATGGGTCATGCTTGTTCACGGTCTGGAAACAATCCTGACGGTTCTGTTATGTCGGCAATCCGGCAATTACCTATTTATGCCGTTAAAGCCGGTTTGATTTTGTTGTTTTTACGGCAATTCCTTCATCGACATCAAATCAATTCATTGAATTGCAGTTCCACGCTGGATCGCCGGTGAAATCGGCTCACAAATACAGGCGCTTAACTATGCGCAAATATGTCGGTTTCCGGCCAGCCATCCAGGTCGAGTTTTGCCCGCCACGGCAGAAATTCAAATGCAGCTTGCGCAAGATCGCTTCGTTCTTCGCGCTTGAGCATATCGTCAAGTTTGTCCTTTAATTCATGCAGATACAGAACATCGGAAGCGGCATATTCAAGCTGCGCCTGGCTAAGGCTTTCGGCCGCCCAGTCAGAACTTTGCTGTTGTTTGGAAATATCAATTCCCATCAATTCCTTCGCCAGGTCCTTGAGCCCGTGCCGGTCGGTATAGGTGCGTACCAGCCGTGAGGCGATTTTCGTGCAATAGACCGGTTCAGCCATGACCCCGAATGCATGGAACAGGATCGCCAGATCAAACCTGCCGAAGTGGAATATCTTGGTTACCTTCTGGTCGCCCAGCAGGCGCTCGATATTCGGAGCATTATCCTGGCCACGGGCAATCTGCACCACATCAGCGCTGCCATCTCCCGGAGAAAGTTGCACGACACAAAGCCGGTCGCGCCCCGGGACCAGGCCGAGGGTTTCGGTATCGATCGCGACACTGTTCCCGTAAAGATCCAGGTCTGGAAGATCGCCCTGGTGAAATCTTATCGTCATGCTTCATCCCGATACATTGCTGTGGACCCGTATTTCCGGCGGTTGGCTATCTTTGTCCGCACCCAATTCGGGTTGATCATCTTGCCCGACTTTCTGGCCGAGTTTTAGGCGTTGTGCAAGGTTCCAGACATAGCGTCCCATTCATTGATTCGCCGCGGGTCAATTATCCACGCTGAAACACAACCATACGGTTAATTTTGTCCAGACCGGCGAATTATTTGTGTTGCGGCAATTTTCCAAGGCTCTATGGACTGTCATTTCGTCTTGGAACGCGCTATTGCGGCTGCAAATCGATTTGCCAATCATTTTGAGCCGAAAATGAAATACCTTGTTACGGGAACTGCCGGATTTATCGGATACCACACGGCAAAACTGCTCGTCAGCCGCGGCGACGAGGTGGTCGGCTTCGACGTGGTCAATGATTATTACGATGTTGACCTGAAATATGCGCGACTACGTGAGCTCGACCTGGTGTCTTCCGGTCACAATGTTCGCCATCAATTCATCAAGGCAGATTTGGCTGACAGTGACGCCGTCGAGGCTTGTTTTTCCGATCACAAGTTTGATCGCGTCATTCACTTGGCAGCACAGGCAGGCGTTCGCTACTCCATTGAAAACCCGTCTGCCTACGTGCATTCGAACATCACCGGTTTCACCAATATCCTGGAAGCATGCCGGGAAGCAAAAGTGCCCCATCTCACCTATGCTTCCACCTCAAGTATCTACGGCTTGAACACCACCATGCCCTATTCAGAGCACAACAGTGCGAACCATCCCCTGCAGTTTTATGCGGCGACAAAGCGCTCAAATGAATTGATGGCGCATGCCTACAGCAATCTGTTTGACCTTCCGACAACCGGGCTGAGATTCTTTACCGTCTACGGACCTTGGGGCAGGCCGGACATGGCGCCAATCCTGTTTCTGCGCAACATATTGGAAGGTCAGCCGATCAAGGTGTTCAACCACGGAAAACACCGGCGCGACTTCACCTATATTGATGATATCGCCAAGGGGGTGGTCCTGGCAGCGGATGATATCGCTGCACCCAATCCCGATTTCGACACTGCAAACCCTGACCCGCAATCGTCATCAGTTCCCTGGCGGTTGTTCAATATTGGAAACAGCGATCCGATAAATCTGATGGATTTCATTGCAGCGATCGAGAATGCGGTAGACCGAAAGGCAATCATGGAAATGCTGCCATTGCAGCCGGGCGATGTGCCCGATACCTATTCTGATTCAAGCGAATTGGAAAAGGCAACCGGTTTCAGACCCTCAACGTCGATCACGGATGGCGTCCACAAGCTGGTCGAGTGGTACCGATCCTATCACCAGGTTTAGATACTGGCCGAAAAACTGGACGATTCGATCGTTACAAACATGCAGATTTACACTTGCCAGCCGGTTTTTCTGTAATAAACGGAAAAAAACGCCACACTAGACGATTTGCTAGTTGATATCGGGGCGCATTTCAATTTCACTCTTGCCAGGTTGGTTCGGTGTATATGCTGGTGACCAACCGTCCATCCGCTGAACCGAGGGGATGGAAATGAGGGAGGAACATGCTGATATGCCCGCTGAAGGCACAATTGCGCCTGAACAGCCGGAGACTTTTCCGCAATATCTGTTGCTGAACGCAAGGCGCTTTGCCAATCGGTCGGCAATGCGCCACAAGGATTATGGTATCTGGCAAAGCTGGACCTGGTCTGAGCTTCTGGAGGAGATTCGCACCTTTTCGATGGGTCTGGCCGCACTTGGCATCAAGCGCGGCGACAAGGTCGCGATTGTCGGTCAGAACAGGCCGCGTCTTTACTGGACATTCTGCGCCGTTCAGGCGCTGGGCGCGATCCCGGTTCCGGTTTATGCCGATTCTGTTGCCGAGGAGATGGTCTATGTCCTCGATCACGCCGAAGTTGTGATGGCGATTGTTCAGGACCAGGAACAGGTCGACAAGGTGCTTTCAATTGCCGACCAGCTTCCCGCGCTGAAAAAGGTCATCTATGACGAGACCCGTGGTCTCAAGGATTATGATCACACGAACCTGCATTCCATTGATGACGTGCAGGAACTGGGCGCAGAAGAACTGAAAAAGTCCGGTGATGAAAAGTGGCTGGAATCGATTTCGTCGGGCAAAAGCAACGACCTGTCGGTAATCCTGTATACCTCAGGCACGACCGGCAAGCCGAAGGGCGTGATGCTCTCATGTCATAACCTGACAGTCTCCGCGATCAATGCCAACGAATTCGATCATCTCGACGAAACAGAATCGGTTCTTGCTTATCTCCCGCTCGCCTGGGTGGGTGACCATGTCTTCACCTATGCCCAGGCCTATATTGCCGGATATTGCGTCTGTTGCCCGGAGAGCATGGAGACATCCGACGCTGATCGCCGCGAGATCGCGCCGACCTATTTCTTTGCCCCACCCCGGGTGTTTGAAGTCCTGCTGACCGCGGTAATGGTTCGTATGGAGGATGCCGGCAAAACCAAATCGGCCATGTTCCATTATTTCATGGATGTCGCCCGCAAAGTGGGAGAACCGATCCTGAACGGGGATTCGGTGCCGTTTGGGGATCGTATCAAGTACTGGCTGGGAGAATTCCTGGTCTATGGGCCGCTGAAAAATCGCATGGGCCTGACCAAGATGAAGGTTGGCTACACCGCCGGCGAGGCAATAGGACCCGAGATTTTCAGGTTCTATCGTTCGCTCGGCATCAACCTGAAGCAGCTTTACGGTCAGACGGAAGCAAGCGTCTATATCTCTGCGCAGCCCGACGGGGAAATACGCGCCGACACCGTCGGCAGGCCTTCGCCGGATGTCGAGATCAAGATCCATGAAAATGGCGAGGTGATGTATCGCTCGCCAGGCGTGTTTCTGGGCTACTACAAGAAT
>JBCCEP010000056.1:0-14783 GCA_039030215.1 Pseudomonadota bacterium | reverse complement strand
GTCGGGGAACAGTCACATTATTATGTGCACCAGGAAGGCAAATGTTCCAGCCCGAATCTCTGCATGGAATGTTAGTAGAACATAATTTGAACAAATATTAAATAATCATTAAAAAACAATAATTTATAGTGACTTTACAAACAAGAACAAAATAGGTACATTCATGCAATCCGATGAAGGGGACGGCTGGCCAGGGTCGTCACACTGGACATTGGCGAACCATTGGATGCTGGCACGAAGGATGTTAAAGCATGGCACAGAATTCACTCCGTCTTGTAGAGGATAATGCGGTGGACAAGACCAAGGCACTGGACGCAGCACTCTCCCAAATCGAAAGAGCCTTTGGCAAGGGCTCCATCATGAAGCTCGGCAAGAACGAGCAGGTGGTGGAAGTCGGCACGGTTTCCACCGGCTCGCTCGGACTTGACATTGCGCTCGGCATCGGCGGTCTGCCGCGCGGCCGAATTGTCGAGATTTATGGACCGGAATCTTCCGGCAAGACCACCATGGCGCTGCAGACCGTTGCAGAAGGACAGAAGGCAGGCGGGATTTGCGCCTTTGTCGATGCCGAACACGCGCTTGATCCGGTCTATGCGCGCAAGCTGGGCGTCAATCTCGACGATCTGTTGATTTCACAACCCGATACCGGCGAGCAGGCTTTGGAGATTGCCGACACGCTGGTTCGTTCCGGTGCGATTGATGTTCTTGTCATCGACTCTGTTGCCGCACTGACCCCGCGTGCCGAAATCGAGGGCGAGATGGGCGACAGCCTGCCCGGATTGCAGGCCCGGCTGATGAGCCAGGCATTGCGGAAACTCACCGCATCGATTTCCCGTTCCAACACCATGGTGATCTTCATCAACCAGATCCGCATGAAGATCGGTGTGATGTTCGGTTCGCCGGAGACCACGACCGGCGGCAATGCGCTTAAGTTCTATGCCTCGGTCAGGCTCGATATCCGCCGCATCGGCGCAGTCAAGGATCGCGACGAGGTGATCGGCAACCAGACCCGCATCAAGGTCGTGAAAAACAAGCTGGCGCCGCCTTTCAAACAGGTCGAATTCGACATCATGTATGGCGAGGGCGTCTCCAAGACCGGAGAACTGATCGATCTCGGTGTGAAGGCAGGCATCGTCGAAAAATCCGGTTCCTGGTTTTCCTATAATTCCGAACGGCTTGGGCAGGGCAGGGAAAACGCCAAGCAGTTCCTGCAGGAAAATACGGCCCTGGCCGAGGAGATTGAACTGGCATTGCGCCAGAATGCCGGCCTGATCGCCGAGACCCTGCTGGAGGGTGATATTTCCGATGCCGAAAAGGATGACAAGCTCGATGACGATCTGGATGATGCCGCAGAAGCCTGATCGGAGGTTTCTTTCGGAATTTCATCAAACTTGATTGTGCGTATTTGACACCCGGCGGGAATTGTCTCGCCGGGTTTGGTTTTTCTACCTTTCGCAATTGTAATCCGCCGGGTTCCATAACCCTGCTGGACAGCGCGCGCGGGCGGCGATAAAAGCGGATAAATCCAACGGTGCGGCATTAGTTGCCGTCAACTTTGGTAATTTCTCAATCTCCATCGGAACCGGAAAATCCATGAGCGGCGTAAACGAAATCAGAACGGCATTTCTCGACTATTTTGCTGACAATGGTCATGAAGTCGTTGCCTCAAGTCCCCTGGTACCGCGCAATGACCCGACATTGATGTTCACGAATGCCGGCATGGTGCAGTTCAAGAACGTCTTTACCGGGCTGGAAAAGCGTCCCTACAACCGTGCGGCCACCTCACAGAAATGCGTCCGTGCGGGCGGCAAGCACAATGATCTGGACAATGTCGGCTATACCGCGCGCCATCACACATTTTTCGAGATGCTGGGAAATTTCTCCTTTGGCGACTATTTCAAGGAACACGCTATCGAGCTTGCGTGGAACCTGATTACCCGCGAGTTCGGATTGGCCAAGGACAGGCTTGTTGTCACGGTGTTCGCCGAGGATGACGACGCATTCAACCTATGGAAAAAGATTGCCGGGCTGAGCGAGGACAAGATCATCCGCATCGCCACCAGCGATAATTTCTGGGCCATGGGTGATACCGGCCCGTGTGGTCCCTGTTCGGAGATATTCTTTGACCATGGCGACAAGATCTGGGGCGGCCCTCCCGGCAGTGCAGAGGAAGATGGGGACCGTTTCATCGAGATCTGGAACCTGGTCTTCATGCAATTCGAGCAAATGACCCCGGAAGAGCGTGTGAATCTGCCGAAGCCTTCCATCGATACCGGTATGGGTTTGGAACGCATCGCCGCAGTCCTGCAGGGCGTGCACGACAATTATGAGATCGACCTGTTCAAGGCGTTGATTGCCGCAAGTGTTGAGGCAACTGGCGTACCGGCTGAAGGCAAGGCAGTTGCCAGCCACCGGGTCATCGCTGATCATCTGCGCGCCAGCTCGTTCCTGATTGCAGATGGTGTCATGCCGTCCAATGAGGGCAGGGGCTATGTGCTGCGCCGGATCATGCGCCGGGCCATGCGCCATGGCAGCCTGCTGGGCGCACGCGAGCCGTTGATCTACAAGCTTGTCCCGGCGCTTGTGCGGGAAATGGGCGTAGCCTATCCGGAACTGGTGCGCGGCGAAGCGATGATCACCGAGACACTGGAACTGGAAGAGGTGCGATTCCGCAAGACGCTGGAGCGCGGCCTCAAACTGCTCGACGAGGCAAGTGCCGATCTGGGCAAGGGCGACGAGCTGGATGGCAACACTGCCTTCAAACTCTATGACACCTACGGTTTCCCGCTTGACTTGACGCAGGATGCGCTGCGCGCCCGGGATATTACCGTAGACTTGAAGGCATTCGATGCAGCAATGGAGCGCCAGAAGGCCGAAGCCCGCGCCTCCTGGGCCGGTTCGGGTGAGGCTTCCGATGAAAAGATCTGGTTCGCAATCCGCGAGCGCGAGGGCGCGACCGAGTTTTTGGGCTATGAAACCGAGATTGCCGAAGGCGTTGTCCAGGCGATCGTGCGCGATGGTGAAGAGGTAGATAACGCCGAAACCGGACAGTCGGTCGCAATCGTTGTCAATCAGACACCTTTCTACGGCGAATCCGGTGGCCAGCTTGGCGACCACGGAGAAATCCGGTTTGGCGAGAGCGGCCGGATGCAGGTGACCGATACCCGGAAGAAGGGCAATGGCCTGCATGTCCATTATGGCGAAATCATCAATGGCACATTGTCGAAGGGCGAAGCGGTTGAACTGGAGATCGACCATTCTGCACGCGCCGGGCTCCGTGCCCACCATTCGGCCACCCATCTTGTTCATGAGGCACTGCGGGA
Organism: Pseudomonadota bacterium; assembly: GCA_039030215.1. Taxonomy (GTDB): domain Bacteria; phylum Pseudomonadota; class Alphaproteobacteria; order Rhizobiales; family Rhizobiaceae; genus BOKV01. The sequence goes on along the minus strand of JBCCEP010000056.1, from coordinate 11,460 downwards.
AGTACTTGGATCCCATGTCGCGCAAAAGGGGTCCCTGGTGGCTCCGGACCGTTTGAGGTTCGATTTTTCGCACAACAAGGCGATTTCAGATGACGAATTGCATGAGGTAGAGGAGATCGCCAATCAGGTGGTCAGACAGGCTGCCCCGGTCGAGACCCGGATCATGGAAGTCGATGACGCCATAGAGGCCGGCGCCATGGCGCTGTTCGGTGAAAAATATGGCGACGAAGTCCGTGTTGTTTCCATGGGAACAGCAACCAAGGGCGACAAGGCCGGAAAGACATATTCGCTGGAGCTCTGCGGCGGTACCCACACCCGCAATACCGGGGAAATCGGCCTCGTACACATTTTGGGCGAGTCCGCCGTCGCATCAGGCGTACGGCGCATTGAAGCACTGACTGGAGACACTGCCATCTCCTTTCTGGAAGACCAGGAAGCGCGGCTCCGTGATATTGCATCCATTCTGAAGGTGCCGCCCGCCGACACTGTCGCCCGGGTGACCAGCCTGGTTGAAGAGCGCAAGAAGCTTGAAAAGGAACTTGCCGAAACGCGCAAGCAATTGGCAATGGGCGGCGGTACTGCCCAAGGGCCGGAAGCCACTGAGGTAAACGGTGTCAAATTCATTGGCCAGGTCGCGACGGGCATTGCGGCGAAGGATTTGAAAGGCGTCGTCGACGAAGCGAAGGCAAAACTCGGTTCGGGAATTGCCGTAGTCGTTGCAGTTTCCGACGAAGGCAAGGCTGCCGTGGTGGTCGGCGTGACCGATGATCTGACCGACAGGTTCAGCGCGGTTGACCTGGTCCGGACGGCTTCGGAAAAACTGGGCGGAAAAGGCGGCGGTGGCAGGCCGGACATGGCCCAAGCCGGCGGCCCGGAAGGCACAAAAGCCCAGGAAGCCGTAGATGCGGTTCAGGCTGCGATCTGAAACTGTTAAGCTATTGAAATTCAACAAAAAACCGGCCAGAAATGGCCGGTTTTTCTTTGCATGTCTGGTTTGTTACTGCATGGCTTTTTGCAGGTTTTCGTCAACCTTGTCGAGGAAACCGATCGTGGTCAGCCATGGCTGATCCGGGCCGATCAGTAAGGCGAGGTCCTTTGTCATGTAACCGCTTTCGACCGTGTCCACGCAGACCTTTTCAAGCGTCAGCGCGAAATTGCCAAGCTCCTCATTGCCATCAAGTTTTGCCCGGTGAGACAGACCACGCGTCCAGGCAAATATCGAGGCAATTGAATTGGTCGACGTTTGTTCGCCTTTCTGATGCTGGCGGTAGTGCCGGGTCACGGTGCCATGTGCTGCCTCCGATTCCACCGTCTTTCCGTCAGGCGTCATCAGGACCGATGTCATCAGACCCAGCGACCCAAACCCTTGCGCAACCGTATCTGACTGAACATCACCATCATAGTTTTTACAGGCCCAGACATAACCACCGGACCATTTCAGGGCAGCAGCTACCATGTCGTCGATCAGGCGGTGTTCATAGGTAATGCCTGCTTCCTTGTAGTCGGCCTCGAACTCGTTTTCGTAAACTTCCTGGAAGATGTCCTTGAACCGGCCGTCATAGGTTTTCAGGATCGTGTTCTTGGTCGACAGGTAACAGGGAACTTTTCTCTGCAGGGCATAGTTCATGGATGCACGGGCGAAATCATAAATCGAGGCATCGAGATTATACATCGCCATCGCAATACCGGAGCCCGGCGCATCAAACACTTCATGTTCAATGGTCTCGCCGTCTTCGCCGACAAACTTGATGGTCAGCTTGCCCTTTCCGGGGAACTTGAAATCGGTCGCGCGATACTGGTCACCAAAGGCATGACGGCCGACAATAATCGGCTGGGTCCAGCCGGGCACCAGCCGCGGAACGTTTTTACAGATGATCGGCTCGCGGAAGATCACTCCACCCAAAATGTTGCGGATGGTACCATTCGGCGAGCGCCACATCTTCTTCAGCTTGAATTCTTCCACACGGGCTTCGTCGGGCGTAATCGTCGCGCATTTGACACCGACACCATGTTTCTTGATCGCATTTGCAGCATCAATGGTAATCTGGTCGTCGGTAGCGTCACGCGCTTCGACCCCCAGATCGTAATATTCAAGATCAATGTCGAGATAGGGGTGAATGAGCTTGTCCTTGATAAACTGCCAGATGATGCGGGTCATCTCGTCGCCATCAAGTTCAACAACCGGATTTTCGACTTTGATCTTTGCCATGTAAACTACCTCTTGCTGTAAGGGGGCACGCCAACAAGTGGCGCTAATTGAAAAGATGCGGTTTCATATCAAATGCCAGCGGAAAGGCAATGCATCCTTCGTTGGCAACATTTCGAAACGTTGAAATTTGGAAAAAAGAGATTGTTTGATGTCGCCTGAATCGAAAATTGACGATCTTGTTGCGTGGATGTGTGACGGCGCACCGCCCAGCGCCGACGGCAGGAAAATTGTTACGCAGATATGCACCCGGCTGAACGAGGCGGGCATACCGGTCGATCTTTACAGGTTGTTTCTCTTCACGCTGCATCCGCTTATCCGGGGCAGGCGGTTGCAATGGACCCAGGAGGAAGGAACCGTCATTGCCGAAGCCGATTTTGCGCTGTTTGAAACGGACCAATGGCATGAAAATCCAATTCCCCATGTCATCAAGACCAGAAAATCGCTGCGCCGTCGTTTGATTGATGAGAATTGCCCACACGATTTTCGCATTGTCGAGGAATTGATCGAAGCCGGATATACCGACTATCTGATCCAGCCGGTCATCTATGTTGATGGCGAGGTTCACACCATGAGCTGGACCACTCGCCATCCGGACGGGTTCTCACAGTTTGCAATTGATTCCCTCGAACGCGTTCGAGCGCCGCTGACGCGATTGGTTGAAAGCTATATTCTTAGGTTGAACGCGGCCAATATCATCTCGACCTATGTCGGGCGCAATGCCGGAGAGCAGGTACTGTCCGGCCAGATCAAACGCGGCGACGCGGAAGAAATTTCTGCCATCATTTTGTTCGCGGATCTCAAATCCTACACGCGGTTATCAAACGAAAAACCGGCTTCGGAAGTGCTTGAGACCTTAAACCAGTATTACGATGCACTGGCTGATCCGATCAGCAACCAACAGGGCGAAATCCTGAAGTTCATGGGTGATGGTTTGCTAGCAATCTTTCCGGTGGATGATCAGGACAGCCAGGAATTGGCAGCCCGGTGCAAAGGTGCGCATCAGGCTATTCGGGACGCGCATGCAGGATTTTCGGTCGACGGGGCGGGATTTCGAACGGCGCTTCATCTTGGCCGATTGCATTTCGGCAATATCGGCGCGTCCAACCGGTTAGATTTCACCGCGATTGGCCCCGCAGTAAATCTTGCCGCGAGACTGTTGGGTGCCGCTTCCGAACTGAATGCAGATGATGTCTGCTCACAGGAAATCGCCCAATTGCTACCGGAAAAGACCAGCTTGCTGGGCGAAGTGCCACTAAAGGGGTTTCTGGAGGACCAAATGGTCTATCGCTTCAATGTCCACTAATCGTAGGCGGCAAATAGGTCCTTGGCAGCCTGCCGAACCTGTTGCTCAGGGGTGCCGTCTCCTGCACGTACAGTCATGACCGGCGCCCCTACAATAAGGGAATCCGGCATGCTTTCGACATCGCCGGAATCTTCCGCTTTCAATCGCGACGTTGCTTTGATTGAGTCAACAATCAACTCAGCAATGACTTTCTCGAATTCTTTGACGTCCTGATCGACTGTATCTCTAAATTCGTCGACGATAGATTTTGAGTTCAGAGCTGGCATCTTTGCCTTTCATTACCGAGACTTGCCACGGAATTCTGCCGGTTGAAGTTTCACGGTACTAACAATTTTAAGTTCAAGGATCAATTGCACCAGAAAGTTGTTAACAACATGGTACCAAAAGCGAAATTTGCGTGTATTAACCATGATATACACGTATGTGTCGATTTTGAAATGTCGGCAATCCATAGCCAATTGGGGGTGAAAGTCAATACGAAGAAAGTACGACCTGGGCCGGATTGACCATATCATGCCGACTACAATTGGGGGTAAAAAATTTGAATTCAAGCGCGCAAAACACAGTTTCCAACACCAATACCAGCGTTGGCCACGTCCTTCAGACAGTGTTTCCCAAGGGAACCACACATATTAATGCCGAAGTTGCGCGCATGCTGAACGCACAGGAACCGCAAGAAACACAAGAATCTCCAGAACCACAAGAACCACAGAATACAGATGCCTGGGAGACCCTTCCGGTCTTCCCTTTTGATGTCTTCGCGTTTTGCGCTTATTTCATCCAGATTACCGGCCTGATGGGTTTTTTTGAACCTGATCCGGATCCTGACAGACTGAAGAGTGAAGAAAAGATTCCCGAGTTGCGGGTGGTCTTGACCGAGGACGACCGCAAACAGTGCAAAATATCGAGCAAATATTGGTATGAAAATGGCAAGGCGGACGACGACACGCGAAATTTGTGGCGGTTAATCTCCGATTCCCGCAATCTGACAATTCGTATTCGCGATTATCAAAGGGCCTACAAGGACCCGAACAACACTCTTCAATCGACACCAAAATGGTGGACGGCGATATTTAAGCTGCTGATCATTGCCGATGAGGCATGTGCCGGCGTTGGTCATCATTATTCGGGCGATGGCAAAGCCGGCCAAAAGAACTTAGGTGATGACGAAGCCGGGCAAAAAGGTTCAGGTGGCGACGAAGTCGGACAAAGGAATTCCGCTGATGACGAAGTCGGAGGGAAAAAGTCGGACGGCGAGAGTAAATACACCTACTTGGACATGATGACGGTCCGTACCCGCGAAGGCCGGAACGGCGAGGCTCGCGAGGAAAAACTAACCGGCCAGGCTCTGATGGTAAAGGCGCAAAAACAGTTCTCAACCCTCGCGGCAGCCGCAGACCGGGGCGTTGTATGCGTGCAACCAAAGTGCCGCGTATCAGAAGTAGGTTGTACATTGCGGAATCTTTCGCGGAATTTGGCGATAACCGGGCCGGTCGGGGCGGTGCGATGCAGCTGGCAGCAATTGGCTGGCAAACCTCATGCCCAGGAAAGCGACAGCCTGAATGTATTGCTGATTCCGATGCCTTACAGCCTGGATTCAAAGTCTTTCGAACCGCTGAAAAAACCTGCCGAAGGATCAAAATGGGGAAATTTCCAGGTACGCCAGGATTGGCTGAATCGAATTCACAAGCAGAGGCTGTATTCGTTTATAGAGGGATTGATCGCCAATGCCCTACAGGATGTTTCCCAGATCAATGCTGTGGTTTTTCCTGAATTTGCCTTGGAATATGCGCTGTTTGAAGAGTTGATGGGCATTGTCTATGAAGCAACCGATGGAACAATAGAGTTCATGATTTCTGGTTCCAGCATCAACTGTGACGATGAGGAGAGTAATTGTGTGCTGACTGCCATCTGGGAAAGCCAGATGATCGATGAGGACAAGGGGACCTCAAGGAAAGTCGATCCTGAATATCGGCGGGTGCGGGTAATCAGCCAGCGTAAACATCACCGTTGGAAATTGAACGATTCCCAAATTACCGATTACGGTCTGGCATCCTCACTGCCACCGTTTATCAATTGGTGGGAAGATCACAATATCGGTGCCCGCGAGATGAATTTCTTCCAATTCAGGAGAAATGCAGTCTTTGCCAGTCTTATTTGTGAGGATCTTGCGCGCAATGATCCGTGCCACGAGATCATCAGGTCAGTAGCGCCTAACCTGATCGTGGCGTTGTTGATGGATGGCCCCCAACTGACAAATCGCTGGGCCGCACGTTATGCCAGCTCGCTTGCCGATGACCCCGGTTCCACTGTCTTGACATTTACCTCCTACGGATTGATTGAGCGGTCCAATATCTACACCACCCATAAAAATTCACACAGTGTCGGTCTGCTGCGGGACGATACCGGTCAAACCAGGGAGATTAATCTTGAGGAAGGCCATCACGGCGTTCTGCTGACTTTGGCTTCCAAGGCAGTTACCGACAATACGATTGACGATCAGCCTACAGAGATTGCCTCCAGCTGGCATTATGTAAATCAACGGTCGATCAAGCTCGACAAAACTCCTTGGGACAATTTGACGGCAAAGAAAAAGCGCCGGCAACCCATGCTGGTATCGCGCCATCCTAACCGATACTGAACTTCGATTGGGTTTGCACCGGAGTCTCCTTATCTCCAAAATATCCTGATCTTGCGACGCCAGCTATTTTCTTTCCCTGGCGCATGTGCGAGGGATTGCCCGTTATTTGTCATTGTGAAGTACGATGTCGGGTTCAAACCAGAAAAAGCAGATCATCGCCGAGGGGCCGGCCATAATATTGGCAGAGCCGCAACTGGGTGAAAATATCGGAATGGTGGCGCGCGCCATGGCCAATTTTGGCTTGAGCGAATTGCGCCTGATCGCCCCGCGTGACGGATGGCCCAATGAAAGGGCAAATGCTGCTGCCAGTGGAGCGGATCATATTATCAAGAATGTAAAGGTCTACGACACCATTGAGGAGGGGATTGGTGACCTGAAATATGTCTTCGCAACGACCGCACGTCAGCGCGACATGATTTCCACGGTACATGGTCCCAAGAAGGCTGCCCAATTGATGCGCGGCTGGTTCAACGAGGGCGTTCCCACCGGCATCTTATTCGGCCGTGAACGCTGGGGTCTAAACAATTCCGAAGTCGCCCTTTGCGACGCGATCGTCACCTTTCCGGTCAATCCAGGTTTTGCGTCGCTCAATATCGCCCAGGCTGTCCTGCTGATGTCCTATGAGTGGATGACAACTCGAGATGACGATTTGGCCACCCAGTCTTTTGCCGGTTCGGATTTGCCGCCAGCAGACCGGGAGGAGTTGATAGGACTGATTAATCACTTCGAGAAAGCGCTTGATGAGGTGGATTATTTCTATCCGCCTGAGCGGCGTGAGCGCATGCAATTGAATCTGCACAGCATCTTCACCCATGCCAAGCTAACGGAACCGGAAATCAGAACCTTAAGAGGTGTTGTCTCGGCGCTGCAGCGTCGTTGGGCAAATGGTAGGGCAAAGGAAACGGCGGGAAATGATGATGCGTAGCATTTGCTATCCCTGGAAGCCGTCCGGCGGAGCGTGTAACTGATGTCGAATTCTGGGGAGACGCGTGGGGTAGGTCGACCGGTCCTGCATTGGTGGCAGGGAGTCAGCGGGTGGTTCAGCTTCGTCCACAATCGCAAACCCGATCTTGCTAGCTCCATACTTCCAGTTACTGCGGGGACAGTCCTGACTGCTCTGCTTGTTGTCACCGGTACCATATTGCTCGCGCTATTTGTCGATCCGCCTTATCTTTCGATGATACAACAGGAAGGCTGGCAACCCGATGGCGCGTTCGAGCTAATCACGGAATTCGGCAGATCGGACTGGTTCTTGTATCCGACTGGAATTGCGCTTATCGCATTCTCTTTGTTCAGAAGTGGCGGCATGGCCGCGCGCAAGGTCCACCGAGCCCACACCATATTCCTCGCGATCTATTTCGTCTTCACTTCGATCGCGTTTTCCGGGCTGCTGACAATGCTGTTCAAGATTTTGTTTGGCCGCTACCGGCCCGAATTTGTCGACCCCGGTTATGTCTGGCAGAGCGATGCCTTTACGCGCGGTTATGAGTTTGCATCCTTCCCCTCAGGGCATGCAACGACCGCCGGAGCAGCGGCAATGGCGCTGGCCCTGCTGTTCCCCAGAGTGCGGGCAATCTTTATCGTCGCCGGCATTTGGGTTGCAATCTCTAGGCCGGCCTTGGGCGTGCATTTTCCGTCCGATGTCTTTGCAGGGTTTTGTTTTGGTGCCGCATTCACCTATGTTTATGGTCGTAGCTTTGCCCGCAAAAGACTTCTTTTTGGATTCACCCCAACCGGCAAGATACTTCCCAGATACCGCTTGCAATCCCAGACTTCCCAGGACCCAGACAATCCCGACCCGGCATTGCAAAAGGTAGGAAACCTATGAGTATTGTTATTTTTGATTCCGGATTTGGCGGCCTGACGGTCTTGCGCGAAGCTCGGGTGCTGATGCCGGCGCAGCGCTATATTTATGTAGCCGACGATGCAGGTTTTCCCTATGGCGATTGGGAAGAAGACGCGTTGAAAGAGCGCATGCTCGGTTTGTTTGGAAAGATCATTGATCGCCTGCATCCAGAACAGATCGTAATCGCCTGCAATACCGCTTCCACGCTGGCCATTGATGCGTTGAGGGAGGAATTTCCCAACCAGATGTTTGTCGGAACAGTCCCGGCGATCAAACCGGCCGCCGAGCGGACTCGCTCCGGCCTTGTCTCGGTTCTGGCAACACCGGGAACGGTCAAGCGGCAATATACCAGGGATCTGATCCGCGAATATGCTGCCAAATGCCATGTTCGCATGGTGGGCTCGAAGGATTTGGCTGAACTTGCCGAGAATTACTTGCGTGATGGTTTCGTCGATGAGGCACGGGTGGAAGAGGAAATCGCCCCCTGTTTTGTTGAGATGGATGGCCGCCGCACGGATATTGTTGTCCTGGCCTGCACCCATTATCCATTCCTGGTGAACAGAATGCGGAAGATGGCTCCCTGGCCGGTTGATTGGATCGATACGTCAGAAGCGATTGCCCGCCGTGCGGTGAGCCTGTTGCCGCAGAGCGCGTCCCAAATACGCGATGGCAAACCTGACATTGCAATTCTGACATCGGGTAATCCGGACTTCTCGACCGAGCGGTTATTGACTGGATTTGGTCTGGTACCGGCAAAAAGCGGTTTGAGCTGATCACACCGACCGCAATTGCTTGACAAAACACGTAGCCTGGCATAGTCACACCGCAATTCCGGGCGCTTTTGCCCGGTTTTGTTTTAACGTATCCCGTGTCCGGTACTGCAAAACGTGCGCAGACCGAACTGTCAGTTTCCACAAATGGAAACAGAGGAGGGTGCGTTTCCTTCGCCACTTGTTTGCACAAGTGGCTGTGAACTTTTGAAAAGGAAATGCAATGAGCAAGCGTATCTCCGCGAAATACAAAATCGATCGCCGTATGGGCGAAAATATCTGGGGCCGTCCTAAATCCCCAGTGAACCGTCGTGAGTTCGGTCCGGGCCAGCATGGTCAGCGTCGCAAGACCAAGCTTTCCGACTTTGGTGTTCAGCTGCGCGCCAAGCAAAAGCTGAAGGGCTATTACGGCAACATATCCGAAAAGCAGTTCCGCAAGATTTATGATGAAGCCAACCGGCAAAAGGGCGATACATCCGAGAACCTGATCGGGATTCTCGAGAGCCGCCTCGATGCGATCATCTATCGGGCAAAGTTTGTCCCGACCGTCTTTGCCGCTCGCCAGTTTATCAATCACGGCCACATCAAGGTGAACGGCAAGAAGGTCAACATTCCGTCCTACCGTTGCAAACCGGGTGATATGGTTGAGGTTCGTGACAAGTCCAAACAACTCGCCCTGGTTCTCGAAGCCGTGCAGTTGGCGGAGCGTGATGTGCCGGAATACGTCGAGGCAGATCATTCCAAGATGAAGGCCACCTATGTGCGCAAGCCGAGTTTCGGTGATGTGCCGTACGCCGTCCAGATGGAGCCGAACCTAGTCGTCGAATTCTATTCACGCTGATTTTTTTCAAATCCGAAAAGAAGCCCGGCCCGTCAGCCGGGCTTTTTTTGTTTTGGCCATCTAACTGGTAGCTGGAAAAATTCCTAAATGCGGGCTATGGCTTGCAGCATGGAATCCGTCGACGAACGAGTGCTGCAACCAGAAATCTCTGAACCAACGAAGGAAAATGGTTCGGACGATGCATCTTTGCCGCCGATATTGCGAGACGCGCCATCCACTGTGGAATTCAAGAAACTACGCAAACGATTGCTGCGAAACACGCGCCAGGCGATCGAAGATTTCGATATGGCGATGCCGGACACGCGCTGGTTGGTCGCCTTGTCTGGTGGCAAGGATTCCTACGGATTGCTGGCCCTGCTGCTGGAACTGCAATGGCGCGGTCTGTTACCGGTCGACTTACTCGCTTGTAATCTCGATCAGGGACAGCCGAATTTCCCCAAGCATGTTTTACCGGAATATCTTTCTTCGATAGGCGTGCCACATCGCATCGAATACAGCGACACTTATTCGGTCGTCACTTCGAAACTTCCCGATTCAGCAACCTTTTGCTCGTTATGTTCACGGCTGCGGCGCGGAAATCTTTATCGGATCGCCCGCGAGGAGCGGTGCAGCGCCCTGATACTCGGACACCATCGGGAGGATATTCTCGAAACGTTCTTCATGAATTTGTTTCACGGCGGCCGATTGGCGTCCATGCCGCCGAAACTGATCAATGACGAAGGCGATGTTCTGGTCATGCGTCCGCTTGCTTATTGCGCCGAAGCTGACCTATCCAAATTTGCAAACGCCATGTCGTTTCCGATCATTCCTTGCGATCTGTGCGGCAGTCAGGACGGATTGCAGAGAAACGCAATGAAACAGATGTTGGCGGAATTCGAACGGAAGATGCCGGGTCGCAAGGACACGATGATACGGGCGCTCGGCAACGTCCGCCCCAGCCATTTGCTGGATCGGAAACTGTTTGAGTTTGGCGATCTTGGATCGTCCTGAGTGCGGTAGCGTCTGGTCAAGCTTGCACGGAAAAGCCCAACCAATTACCTGTTGAGGTGTGATTCACACTAGCCGGGAGCAGAAAATGTCTGATTGGGGCAGGCCTACCAATGCTTCAAGCCCGCCGCGCCGCCGCGGACCGGGTATCCTATCAATGCTCATCATACTTGTACTCGGCGTGGGCTTGGGCGCTTTCGGTATCTTGTATCTGGAGCGAACAAATCTCCTGCAGCAATCCGGAGACACGCTGACAGAAGTCACCGCCGAATTAAATGCACAGATCGCAGAAAATTCGGAGTTAAAGCGCCAGCTTGATGCCCAACAGGATGGCGGTGGCCAAGCGCTTGATCTGCAAGGCGTACTCGAGGAACAGGAAAAAATCGTCACTGAGCTTCGCGCCGAAAACCAGACACTAAGGGATCAACTGGAAACGTCCACGACGGCTCCTGCCAGTGGCAACAGTGCTGACGCGGTTGACCAACTGACGGACAAAGTCGGTCAGTTGGAGGCAAGCCTGGCACTTGCCGGTCAGGTAAACTCGGAAATGGAAGCGCGATTGAAAGACAGCGACGACATTGCAGATGAGCTACAGGCCAGATTGGAACTGGCGGAACAGCTGACAAACGACCTGCAATCCAGGTTGGATGCAGCTCAACAACCCTCTGCTTCGCCGAATGAAACGGAAACCAGCGCGGCGGTGGCTGCGCTTGAACAACAACTCAAACAGGCCGAACAGATTAACACCGAATTGGAAGACAGGTTGAACCTGGCCGAGCAGGTGACATCACAACTGCAAACGGAGTTGACGGCTGCCCGCCAGACGGCCGATGAAGCCGGGCGTCAAGCAGAAACGGGTCGCG
>JBCCEP010000055.1:0-14789 GCA_039030215.1 Pseudomonadota bacterium | reverse complement strand
GTCAGCCTGGGGAGTGGCAATATCCCTCTGCTCCTTGCTGCTCTGACAATAGGTGCGAAAAGGAACGAAAATAACAAGGCAGCTTGGATTGGTATATTTCTTCTATGTAGCCTTTGTATTTTTCCGATTTATTTTGAAAGGGAACCTCACTTCAATGGTTCTCACTATATGGTTTATTGGCAGTTCTTAATTATTGCAATATTCACTGCGCGTACAAAAACATATCAGCCAGAGAGCATAATCCTGCTGCTGATGACCGCGTCAGCAATCCTGAACCCGGAATACAACATCATCTCCGCCTATCTTCACGCAGGGCTTTTTCTGGTCGCTGGAATTGGTATTGCTAATGAAAATCTGACAAAGTTCGCAGTGCCAATTGCAGGGGTATTGTTACTGGCGAGCGCGGCCTTGAATTCGTTAGACGTTGCCCGACCAGTCATACAACTATTCATTCTTTCTACCGCCATTATAATCCTTGGCCGACCAATGGCGGTCCGATTTCCACCGATATTCCACACGCATAATTTGGTTTCTACCATGCTTGGCGGTCTTGTGGTGATCGGCATTATTGTCGGAACGCAGGACTTTGCTGCTGAGAAGAACAAGAAATTTGCTGCGTGGATCGAGGCCCAAAGATGGGCTCGAAACAACACGCCGAGCCATACGGTCTTTCTTCCTGTAGGGGTTGTTGGTTTCTCGGTTTTGTCTCGACGACCGGTTTGGATAGATAAGAAAATGGGCGCCATGGTCATGTGGTCACCGGAACATTATGACTTTTGGTCATCGCGATACGCGAAACAAAGTAAAATAAGAACAACGTCGGACGCGATGAACTTGATGAATCGAGAAAAAATAAACTATCTGGTGTATGACAAGAGCAGAAATCTTGACTGGAAATTCGCCAAATCATGTGTCCAGTTTGAGAATACATATATAGCGATTATTGCTAGACCGATGGAATACACCAGTTTGTCAGATTGTAGGGTTGACGAGGTCGGAGATGCCTAAAGGCTCAGCCTCAACGACCGTTGTTGTTACGGATAATGATCTGACACCAGCAGATTTGGCAAAAACTTGCACGCTACTGTATCAGGAACGTTCCAGATTATCTCTTCTCAAACAACACTGGCGTCCGTACATTTGCCCATTCCATCGCTTGCTTCCATTGGTCCCGGCAAACGCGGACATACTTGATGTCGGATGTGGATCCGGCGTGTTCCTGGGTTTACTGGCACACTATGGACAAATTTGTCGGGGCACAGGTTTCGATTCGGATCGTTACGCAATTGGTTTGGCACAACAGATGACAATTCATCTGCCTTTGGCAGACATTTTGCGTTTCGAACAACGTCACGCATCTGAGGATTGGCCAAACGGTTCATTTGACGTGGTTTCAATACTTGATGTGATGCACCACATCCCCAAATCGGAACAACGTCAAATCGTTGAATCTGCAGCAGCGCGATTACAACCCGGCGGCTTGCTAATCTACAAAGATATGGTCGAAAAACCGCATTGGCGGGCCTGGGCCAATCGATGTCATGACCTTATCCTTTCGCAGGACTGGATCAATTATGTGCCAATAGATGTCGTTGAAAAGTGGAGTAGAGAAGCCGGACTGCTTCCAATTGGAAGGGGTAGCGAAAATATGTTCTGGTACGGACATGATTGGCTCGTATGCCGACAGCCGTAACGGTCAATATTGGAATACTATTTCCATTCCAGCGCCTCATTGGCGTTGCAAGATATTTTCTCCGGAATGGCAAAGACCCGGTCTATCCAACCCGGGATAACTCATAGTAATCGCAATCTGGCATAGAAACTTTTTTCGATTGAAACATCCACAAATGACACTTATCGGCAGTCACTAAAACGGTCCGGCAACAATACCGCCGGGTTGTCGACAAGCACAGCCAACATAAAATACCACCTGGAAAACCCAACCACTGGCACCAAACCTCAACCGCACACGGAGGCTCCGTTAGACATTTCAATAGTAATGTACATTAGTGTCTAGACAAATTTGCGGTTCTCAAATAGCGTTCCCGATTGGACATGTTTGCCTGAAAACGGGAGGTCGGCTTGAAAGAGCATTATCGGGTAGTTGTAATCGGCGGCGGTGTGGTTGGCGCCTCCGTACTTTATCACCTGGCTAAATTCGGATGGCAGGATGTGTGCCTGATCGAGCGGAACATCTTGACCTGCGGCTCGAGCTGGCATGCCGCTGGCGGGGTTCATGCGCTCAATGCCGATCCGAACATGGCGGCCCTTCAGGCCTATACGATCGACCTGCTTGCTGAAGTTCAGGAAGAGTCCGGTCAGGACATCAACCTGCACATGACCGGTGGCCTCACACTGGCAGGGACACCTGAACGTTGGGAGTGGCTGCAATCTGCCTATCGGATATTCCAGTCAATCGGCATTGAAGACTGTGAGTTGATGACGCCCGAACAGGCCAAGGAACGCTGCCCGATCATGTCGACTGATGGTGTGCTCGGCGCGATGTGGGCGGATCGTGAAGGCTATATCGACACGACCGGCACGGTTCAGGCCTATGCCGTCGCCGCTAAGAAACGTGGGGCGACGGTCATCGAACACAACCGTGTGCTGGAACTGATCCAGGTCAAGGATGGCTGGCAGGTTGTGACCGAAAAAGGCACCATCAATTGCGAACATGTCGTCAATGCAGGCGGCCTCTGGGCAAAGCAGGTCGGGCGCATGGCTGGAATTGAGCTACCCGTCTCGCCACTGAAACACCACTACCTGATCTCAGATACCATTCCCGAAGTCGCAGCACTTGATTTCGAGATCCCGATGATGGTCGACCTGGAAGGCTTCACCTATATGCGCCAGGACCAGAAGGGCATTCTGCTCGGTATCTATGAAATCGATCACGAGCACTGGGCCATGGATGGCGCCCCTTGGGATTACGGCATGGAATTGTTCCAGGAACAGACCGACCGGATCGAGAAGGAATTGATCATGGGTTTTGAGCGCTATCCCTGCCTGCAAGAAGTCGGCGTCAAGACCTGGGTCAACGGTGCATTCACCTTCTCGCCCGATGGCAATCCGCTGGTCGGGCCGGTCGACGGAAAGCCCGGCTATTGGTGCGCCTGCGCGGTAATGGCAGGCTTCCTGCAAGGCGGCGGGGTCGGCAAGACCCTTGCGGAATGGATCATCCATGGCGAACCGGAAGCCGATGCCTGGCCAATGGATGTGGCACGATACGGCAAATTTGCCGAGAACCGCCAATACATAAAGGAAACGACGGGACAGTTCTATTCCCGCCGCTTTGTCATGACTTATCCCAACGAGCAATTACCGGCTGGCCGACCACTGAAAATGGCGCCTGCCCACGACGCTATGACACAAGCCGGTTGCAAATGGGGCGTGAGCTGGGACCTCGAAGTCCCGCTCTATTTCGCGCCCAAGGGTTTTGAGGAAACGCCGACCCTGAAACGGTCAAACGCCTTCCCCATCGTCGCCGAGGAATGCAAGGTGCTCCGCGAAGGTGTCGGCCTGATGGATATCACCGGTTTTTCGCGATACGAGGTATCCGGCCCCAATGCCGAGCAATGGCTCGATCAGCTCGTCGCTTCCAGGTTGCCCGGTCCGGGCCGAGCCCGCCTTGCCCCAATGTTGTCGCCGGAAGGCCGGTTGAAGGGTGACTTGACGATTCTCAACTGGGGCGATGGCACCTGGTGGATCATGGGCAGCTACTATCTGCGGTCCTGGCATATGCGTTGGTTCAACGACCACTTGATCGAAGGCGTCAAGGTTCGCGATTTGGGCGAGGAAGTCGCCGGATTTGCGGTGGTCGGACCCGATTCTCGAAAAGTGGTTGAGAAACTGGCCGGTGAAGATATTGCCGATTTGCCCTTCATGGGTTGCGGTACTTTCGATATCGGACTGGTCACCGCCAAAGTTGAACGCATGTCGGTCACCGGCGAATTGGGCTACGAGATCAACTGCCCGATGGGCGAGCACATGAAGTTGCGACAGATATTGCTTGAAGCAGGTGCAGAATTCGGCATTCGCGAATGCGGCTTCGGTGCCATGCTTTCGACACGGCTGGAAAAGAGCTTCGGTATCTGGTCGGCAGAATTTACCCAGGCCTATACGCCGGGCATGACCGGTCTGGACCGCTGGATTGACTGGCAAAAGCCCGACTTCATTGGACGCGAGGCGGCGCTGGCTGAGCGCGATGGCGATGGGCCGGCACAACTGCTAGTGACCCTCGAAGTTGACGCCGATGACGCTGATGCCAGTGGCTACGAACCGGTCTGGTCGGATGGCAAACGGATCGGCTTTGTTACCTCCGGCGGCTACGGCCACATGCTGAAGAAATCTCTTGCCATGGCACTGGTCGACAAGGAATTTGCCGAAATAGGCACCAGACTTTCGGTTCATGTGGTTGGAGTTGAGCGCCAAGCTCGCGTGATTACGCCATCTCCTTATGATCCGGGCGGCAATGCGATGCGCGGCAAACCGGTAACCGGTTGATCAAATGGTAGAGCCCCGGCGCCGCAAACGCAGCAGGAGCAACGAGACTTCCCCCGAGCGGCAGGTCGATTATCACAATCTTCGCAATCCGTTTCCTGCGATGGCGGTCTTTTCCGACGACCGCATTGAGGCAATACATCAGGCCTCGCTGACAGTGTTGCAGGATCTCGGCATCAAGGTACTTCTTCCGGAAGCCAGGAAGATATTTCAGATCGGCGGCGCAAGGGTCGATGCCTCAAACGAGATGGTCTATATCGGCACTGACATGGTCGAAGCGGCTCTTGCCAGTGCACCGAAATCAATTCCTGTCGCAGCTGCGGTACCCGAAAAGGACATATTGCTGGCGCCAGGAAGCCTTGTCTTTCAGCCTGGCGCCGGCGCGCCGCACGCAACAGACCGCGAGAATGGGCGCAGGCCTGGAACGCTGCGCGATTTCCGCAACTTTGTTCGTCTGACCGAACATTTCGATGTGTTGCAAATGGTTCCACCGATCGTGGAACCGCAGGATATCCCGGTCCACCTGCGCCATTATGAAACGGTGAAGGCACAACTGACCCTGTCGCGCAAGGTTCCCTTCATTTTCTCGAGGGGCACACCGCAAGTATCAGACTGCTTCGAGATGATCCGCGATTTTCGCGGCATCTCGGATGAGGAGTTTTACGCCAAGAGCCATTGCTTTACGATCATCAATACAAACTCGCCACGGCAGCTAGATATTCCGATGGCACAGGGTTTGATCGATTTCGCCCGCGCAGGTCAGGTCTCGATCGTCACACCATTTACCCTGATGGGCGCTATGGCACCTGTTAGCGTAGCGGGTGCGATTACCTTGTCCCATGCGGAAGCATTGGCTGCAATCACATTGACCCAGCTTGCGCGTCCGGGCGCACCGGTCTGCTATGGAACGTTTACTTCCAATGTAGACATGAAATCGGGGGCCCCCGCCTTCGGTACCCCGGAGCATTTCCGGGCCAGCCTGGCGGCTGGACAATTGGCGCGTAAGATTGGCCTTCCCTGGCGCAGTGCAGCGGGAAGTGCGGCAAACCTCAATGATGCCCAGGGCGCCAACGAGAACCAGCTCGCTCTTTGGGGCTGTCTGTTGGCTGGCGCCACGGTAGTGATCCATGCAGCAGGCTGGATCGAAGGCGGTTTAACGGTCTCGTTTGAGAAATTCGTCACCGACTGTGAGTTGCTGCAGATGATTGCAGAACTCTGTGCCGACGCTGACGCCGGTGACGATGCGATTGGATTCAGCGCTTTGGAAGAGGTGCAGCCTGGCGGGCACTTCTTTGCCGCTTCCCACACAATGAGCCGCTACAGAACCGAATTTTACCAGCCGTTCCTGCATGATTGGTCGAATTTCGGCACTTGGAGCGAACGCGGTGCCAAGGATACCGACCAGCGGGCCACCAAGGTGTGGCAGGCAATTATCACCAGCAAAGAAGCATTTCAGGCGCGCCGGGAACCGATCGAGCACCTTCAGAGTTTCATAGATCGCCGCACGGCCGAAGGCGGCGCGCCAGCGGAGAGCTGATATGTCGATTGATACGACCACCAATCCCGTCACCCGCCAACGACCCGAACTAGTCGGCAATATCAAGGTGACCCGGCAAGATTGGCTGGATGCCGCCATGGCGGTGCTGATCAGGGATGGCGCAAGCCAGGTCAAGATCATGCCCTTGGGAGAACATCTTGGAGTTTCGAGGTCGAGTTTCTACTGGTACTTCAAAAACCGCCAGGATCTGCTCAACGCGCTATTGGAGCATTGGGAAAAGTCGAATACCGCGGCACTGGTACGTCATTGCGAGATGCCGGCCTCTGGCATTACCGAAGCAATCTGCAATATTTTCAGGTGCTTCATAAATCCGGAACTTTTTAACAGCCATATGGATTTCGCCATTCGCGACTGGGCAAGACGGAATGGAACCGTCCGGCGTATCTTCGAACTATCCGAGAAAAAACGCCTCGACGCCATCGAGGCCTTGTTCAAGCGTCACGGCTATCCGGCCAGTGAAGCGCTGACACGAGCGCGAACCCTATATTACATGCAGATTGGCTATTACGCAGCCGATCTCCAGGAATCGTTCGAACAACGAAATGCGTTGACCGAGGATTACGTTTTGGGCTTCACGGGAAAACGGCCAAGCCGGTCCGAACTCGACGCACTCACCGAATATGTAAGATCGATCGATCGGGGTAACCAATCATGAGCAATTCACCAGATGCAATTATCATCGGGACTGGCGTGATCGGCACGGCTGTCGCCTTCGAACTTGCCAAAAAAGGGATAAAGACGCTTTCTCTTGATCGAAACCGGCAGATCGGACACGGTTCGACTGCAGGTTCCTGCGCCATCATCCGGATGCATTATTCAACCCTCGACGGGACGGCCTTTGCCTGGGAGGGATACCACTACTGGCGTGATTGGGCCGAATATCTCGGCCTGCCCTCATCCCCTGATCTGGCAGAATTCCGCGAAGTCGGTTGCCTCGTCATGAAAACCGACGCCAATGGCCAACTCGCCAAGCATATGGAAAACAGCCGCACGCTCGAATGCCCTTTCGAGGAGTGGGCACCAGATGTCATTACCGAGAAACTGCCGATCTATAGTCTTGATAGCTATGCGCCCGCCAAAGCGCAAACCGATCCGGACTTTGGGATCTCCAACGGCAAGACGTTAAGCGGTGGCGTTTTCTGGCCGCATGCCGGTTATGTCAACGACCCTGCACTTTCATCGCAAAATCTGGCAGATGCCGCCCGCACACATGGCAGCCAGTTCCGGCTTGGCGTCGAAATCGTTGATGTCATCAGCGACGGAGGAAAGGTAAAAGGCGTGCGGCTTGCCGATGGCGAGGAAATCCATGCCCCGATTGTCGTCAATGTGGCCGGACCCGGTTCCGCAAAGATAAATGAGATGGCCGATGTCCTCAACGACATGACCATCGAGACACGCCCCCTTCGACAGGAAGTCGTGCACGTGCCATCTCCGGACGGCTTTGATTTCGAAAAACGCGGAACGATCGTCAGTGACAGCGATATCGCCTGTTACTGCCGGCCTGAACACGGTAACCACATTCTGGTCGGAAGCGAGGACCCCGAATGCGACCCGCATCAATGGGTCGAAAGCGATACCGATTTTGACCGGAACTTTACCGATCAATGGACTACACAGGCCATGCGGTATGCCCAGCGGGTGCCGAGCTTGGGAATCCCGGGCAAAAGCCGTGGTGTTGTCGAACTTTATGATGCCTCGACGGACTGGATTCCGATCTACGACAAGTCGGCACTCGACGGCTATTACATGGCCTGCGGAAGTTCCGGCAATCAGTACAAGAACGCGCCGATCGCGGGCAAATTGATGGCGGAACTCATCACCTATTGCGAGGCTGGAAACGACCATGATTTGCAGCCTCTGCAGTTCGAGCTGCCCTATATCAAGCGCAAAGTGAATGCCGGTTTTTATTCACGCAAACGCCCGATCAACCAGGAGTCGAGCTTCTCCGTTCTGGGATAAGCCCCTTTTGACAAAATCCACGAATATCAACGGCATTAACCCGGTATTCTGAAAAATACGCTATGCTTTGTTCAAGAACCGAACTCGGAGAACAAGATGGCAAAATCCGAAACGAATACAAAGCGTTGGCCGAGCGGGGTTCATTCCATTACGTGGAACGAGATCGGCAAGCTCGGATTTCACGACGTCACCGGTACAATGTACTGGGATGGCAAGGAGGTCGTGACCCGAAGCATTGTCCGCCTTGGTTCCGTTGAGCTTTTGCTCGCCGTGATCGCGACAGTTTCCTTGGCGGGAATGCTTGTTCTGGACCTGGCCCGCACATTTCAATGGTGGGGATTGGGAACCCTGGCTGCGGGTTGAAGATAAGTAACTAGATTCCGCCACCATCATTTGGGATTTATTCGCCTGTTGTTACCCATGGTTCATATGTGGGATACTCTGCAAAACATGGAGAGCGAATCATGGGTATCGAAAGTCTGATCATACTCTTGTTGATTGGTGCGATTGCCGGTTGGCTGGCGGGCCAGCTGGTATCCGGCTATGGCTACGGCCTGATTGGCAACATCGTTGTCGGAATAATCGGCGCAGTGGTCGCCGGATTTGTCCTTCCGGCTGTAGGCCTTGATTTCGGCGGCGGCATTGTGGCGACTATCATCCACGCCACGATCGGCGCAGTGATTTTGCTCTTCCTGATCAAGCTCGTTAAGCGAGTCTGACGACCAACATTCCTCTCAGTCGCGCGTTGAGGCTATCGCCGTTATCTCGGTTGTTTGTGGCGGATTGGCAAATGTCGGTCCGACGGCTTCGCGATATTTGGCAAAGGATGGCGATTCCAGAAAGCCCTGCTTCGTTGCATCATCGGGAAACTCCAGCACGCCGACAAATCGCAACGGGTCGTCGGTGGAAAAGCAGGAATAGGATAATCCCGCTATACCTTCCGATTTCAATCCCTCCACCAGGACAGACATGGCAGCTGTCTGGGCTTTGTGATCAGTTTCCGATTTCAGCGTGTAGTGAACTAAAAGGCTCATGGCATGCCTCCCGCAATTTGAACCCCGGGCACCATGAAACGCCAGTCAACTCCGTTTTGCAACAGCCTCCCGGTTTTTGATCATCACAAATAGTTGCCAATAAAGACCGACCGGCCTCAATCGTCTGAGTTCAGAATTTCGGCAACATCAACATGCCTGCCTTCGCTGACCGACTTGATCCCCGCCTTTACAACAGCAAGGGATTCAGTGGCGCCCTCGCCTCCAACCTCGACAGTTCCATTGCCACGAGCGGCATTTGCCCATTCGACGAGTTCTTCTGCCAATGTGTCGACTGAACCGACTTCCACAGATGTCTGGTCGGTATCGCCCTGCTTGAGACAACGAAGACCGTCAAACAGATTGTAATAGGCACTCATGCGCTTGCCGTAGATATTCATCAGATAGTATTCCGAAGCAGAGGCATAGCTCGTCGACAGAGAGGAGACCGCACCGTTCTCATGGTGCATCATCAGCGTGCCGACATCCGGATTATCACCAGGCAGAACAAGCTGGGAAGCCATCCCCGACACCGTCTTGATCGGGCCAAGTAGCATCATCAACACGTCGACATAGTGCAACCCGATCTGCAGCATCACGCCGCCGGGCATACCGTCGGCGGTATAGCGCCAATGACCAAGTTCGAACTTCCCTTCGCGGTCACGGCTGATATTTGCTTCCGCCTGTACCAGCGTGCCAAAATCTCCGGCGTCTATGCGTTCCTTGATCCAGCGAAAGTGACTTTCCCGACGACGCTGATAGCCGACCGCAAGTACCACGCCGGCATCCTTGCAGACCTGGGTAATTGCCTTTGCTTCGCCAATTACATTGGCAATCGGCTTGTCCAGAAATACGTGCTTGCCAGCAGCGGCAGCCGCTCTGGTGGTTTCCAGATGCACATGATTGGGCGTCGTGTTGATGATCCCGTCCAGTTCCGGATCGGCCAACAATTCATCCAGGCTGGATGCGGCTTTGCAATCATATTTCTCCGCAAAAGCCTGGCGCTTGTCCTCGGATCTCGTGAAACAGGACACAATCTCGACTTGACCGTCCGTCCTTCCTGCGGCGTCGGCCAAAACATCCGACCACCAGCCAATGCCTATGGATGCAACTTTGAATGGGGTCTGACTCATGATTTTGGCTCCTTGGGATTAGATTGATTTTGCTTACCTGCAGTTTTCAGCGACCAGACAATCGACAGAGCGGACAGGCATAAAAAGGTGAGACTGATTGGTGAGGTGAAGAAGACCGATACGTCGCCCTGCGAGGCGACAAGCGCGACCCGCAGGTTTTCTTCCAGTTGCCGGCCCAGCACAAGTGCGAGCAACATCGGCACGACCGGCATGTCCAGCCAGCGCATGGCCAGACCGAGGCATCCGAAAAACAACATGATGTAAACGTCGAAGAAATTGTTGCGCAACGCATAGCTGCCGACCACGCACAAAACGGCGACGGTCGGCATTAGTAATGCGCGTGGCGCGGCAACCAGCTTCACCAGGAAGCGCACACCCAGAATGGCAATGATGAAGTTGAAGATGTTTGCCCAGAAGAATGAAAAGATCATACTATAGGCAAAATCGCCCCGCTCCAGAAACAGAAGCGGCCCGGGCGCCAGCCCGTGAACAATCAGTGCTCCGATCAGAATTGCGGTCACCGGATCACCTGGAATACCGAGCGTCATCATCGGGATCAGTGCACCGCCAGTAACGGCATTGTTTGCGGATTCGGGCGCAGCCACGCCCTCGACGCTTCCCTTTCCGAATTGCTCGGGTTCCTTCGACGCCTTGCGGCTGTAATCATAGCTGATAAAGGCAGCGATCGGACCGCCCGCCCCCGGCAAGATGCCCAGAAACGCACCGGTAAGCGACCCGATGAACACGGGAATCCGAATGGCAATCAGATCCCTTAATTTTGGAAACACCGAACGGACCTTTGTCTGCGCAAATTTCACGCGGTCCTTGTTGAGCAGATTGTCGATGATCTGCGGAATAGCAAATAATCCGATCAGTGCCGTCAGAAATGAAACGCCGGCCATCAGATTGGCTTCACCAAAGGTAAATCTCTGAGTGCCCATGACCGGGTCCTGACCGATCGTCACCAGGGCCAGACCAAGAGCGCCTGACAATAACCCTTTGACTAGGGAGCGGGCCGCGAAACTGCAAATTATGGTCAGCCCGAAAAATACCAGGCTGAACATATCCTCGGAACGGAATTCCAGTGCTATCTCGGCCAATAAAGGCGCAATCAGAAGCAGACAGACAAAGCTAAAAAGTCCGCCGACAAAACTGGCGGTTATGGCAACACCGAGAGCACGTCCGGCCTCCCCGCGCGATGATAACGGAAAACCATCTATTCCCGTTGCTGAAGCAGACGGAGTACCGGGAATGTTCAGGAGAACAGCCGAAAAACTGCCGCCGGTCATACCGCCAACGTAGAGGCCCAGAAGCAGCGCAATGGATATGTCCGGGGGCAGCACAAAAGTGACCGGCAGGACGACTATTATACCGGTACTGATCGTCAGGCCGGGTATCATTCCGACAATCAGACCCGCGAGAACACCGATACAGGTCGACAATAGCGGCAATAGCGCAGTGGACTGACCCAGACCTGACAGAATATCGGGGTTCACGTGATGATACCCCTCAACAGTCCCTGCGGTAGAAACACGCCAAACCCATGGCGGAATACAATATAGAGGACAGCGGTAACACCAACGGCACCACTACCGATCCATATTGGCCGCTTTTCACCGTACAACACCATCATGGCAGCAAAAAACGGCAACGTCGCCAGAACAAAACCAAGAACCGGCATGATTACGAGATAGAGCAGAAAGAACACCATTGCGGTCGCAGCCAATCTCAGCTTTGCCATGTCAATCGGCTCGCTTTCCGCTTTTGGCTGTCTTAATCCGCGAACCAGCAACCAGACCGATAAAACCAGAATGACGCCCGTGATGATCCAGGGAAAAAACGCGGGGCTGGGCGTATTGGGCAAGCTCCTGTCCGGAAGGTTTGCGGTGAGAAACCCGTAGAATATCCCGAAGATAATCAGGACAATCGCTGCGCTAATGTTCTTGTTTCGCATCTGTGGTGAACCGTACCCGCGGACAGGACAGAAATACCCGCGCAAAGAAAAATGGTGCCCGAAGTGAAATTGATTGGACCTACACAACGCTGTCCAACATTTCCCCGGGCACCGGCTAGTGGTCTACTTCGACTTGTAAAGTCCCGATTCCTTGAAGATCTCCTTCACCTTGGAATCTTCATCAGCCAGATATGCGGAAAATTCCTCATACCCCGTTGGAGAAACGGTAAAGCCCTTGGATGTAGCCAATTCCATGAACGCATCCGACTTCGCTGCCTTCGCCATCGCATCGGCAAGCTTCATCTTGACATCGTCTGGCGTACCCTTCGGGACGGAAAGTCCGCGGAACAGGTCTAGTTCTGCCTCATAGCCAAGCTCCTTGGCGGTCGGAACATCCGGGAAAATCGGGCTGCGTTCGGCGGTCGGCATAACCAGGATCTTCAGCTTTCCAGCATTTGTGAGGTTTACCGCACCCGTCAGCGGCGCAATCATCGCATCGGCTTCGCCGTTCAGGACGGACTTGTTGCGACCCTTGATGCCCTTCGGCAGATGCACAACTTCGCAACCGGCAGCGTTCATCAGCATGATTGCTGCTGCATGGGTCGAGCTACCTGTACCGGAATTTGCGATCTTGAATGTATTGGGCGCTGCCTTGCAGTCATCAACGAACTCGGCAAACGTGTTCCACTTCGCATCGCCCTTCACCACAAAGGGTTGGGGTTGAAATTCGACGCGCCCGATATGGTCCATCGCATCATATTCGAACTCTGTATTCCCTAGATTGGTGGTCGTCAGAACAGAAGTCGAATTCCAGGCGACTGTATGGCCGTCAGGCTCGGCATTGGTAATATAGGTGTAGGTGATCGCACCGCCACCACCGGGCTTGTTTACTGGCACGAAAGGTACCCCAAGAATATTGGACATCTCCTTTGCCAGCAATCTGCCTTCAATGTCGGCACCGCCACCGGCACCAAACGGAATGACAAACTCTACGGGTCCGTCAGGAAAGGCATAGGCCGGTGTTGATACAGCAACCATTCCCAGCGCTACGGCGCCGGCTATTGTTTTATATGGAAACTTCATGATTCTCCTCCCGAGGCTTTCTAGATTTTCCTTAAAGTGATGCTCCCACTGCCGTAACCGCCGCTATGGCGATGGACTCATCTTGTTCCCAGTCACCCCCGCTGACCCCAATTCCTCCGAGGCATTCGCCGTCGATGATAATAGGGAATCCGCCTTCCATCGCCGTCCAGCGCTGTGCCCCCGCAGCAAGCGAAAGTCCGATGGCGTGCAAGGTGTCCAGATCCTGACCCTGCGCACCCTTCGTTGTTGTCGGACGTTTGTTGGATGCCGATGAAACAGCTTTGGTCGTCGAAGAATGGATTGTATGGAACCGACCGCCATCCATTCGTTCCAGGACCAGCATATGACCACCTGCGTCAACAATCGCAACCGTGGCAGCAATGCCGTACTCCTCCGCTTTGGCGATCGCCGCAGCCAACATGGTCTTGGCACCGTCGGTGGTCAGGCGCTTGGTCGTTGCAAAGGACATCTTATGGTCATCTCCAATGTTAGAATTCTCTAATTTACAAGATGATTATCCTCTTAGAAAATGGTCTTTCACCATCTTCATTCTGATCCGGGCCTGTTTTCTAACTGCTCCACATCGCATCAAGTGAGCAGATTATAAAATTGGTTAACCAATTTTTCCTGGCGCCAACCTGATCAGATAACCACCATGTTTTTCAATCTGCACCAATAACCAAGGCATTGATGTTCGTTGATTTATGCCAAACATGAGGCCAGCTGTAAATATGTTCGGCATAAATTTCGAGTTGACTAAATTGGTTGACCAATTCTAACGTTGATTTCTGGCATGCGTAGGAGGTCGGGATTCGACAAAACATATGAATGATCGCTTGCCTCAAACGCGCAAACTCGCCAATATACTGCTGGCTTGCAGGAAAGGTTGTGCAAGACAATCGAGATTTCGCCGCCTGGAGCAAAATCGACGTACAAGATGGATGAGACTATGAATTGGGTAGATTCGCATCACCACTTTTGGGATCCGGCAAAACGCGATTACTACTGGATGGAGGGAGATGAAGTCTCTGCAATTCGCAAACCATTCTCTTCGACGGATCTACGCCCCCTTATTGGCGATAGCGGCATTTCCCATACGGTGATCGTCCAGACTATCCCAAGCCTGGATGAAACACGAGAGTTTCTGCAAATTGCTGCGGATACCGACTTTGTAGCGGGGGTTGTCGGCTGGGCTGACCTTGTCGACCCAAATATTGACGATGTATTGAGTGATCTGAAATCTGGTCCCGGCGGTGAATATCTGGTCGGCATTCGACACCAAATACACGACGAGGAAGACCCGGATTGGCCTGCCTGCCCTGATGTGATTGACGGTGTCGCTGCAGTCGGTCGTGCTGGGCTGGTTTACGATCTCCTCACCCGCGAACGCGAACTGCCGGCAAGCCTGAAACTCGTCGCTGCAAATCCGCAGACAAGTTTTGTGATGGATCACATATCCAAGCCACGAATTGCCGCCGGCGAGATGCAGCCCTGGCAGGATTTAATGACGGAGCTCGCCGGCTTCGACAATGTCTGGTGCAAGATTTCCGGCATGATTACGGAAGCAGATT
>JBCCEP010000054.1:0-14889 GCA_039030215.1 Pseudomonadota bacterium | reverse complement strand
TGCACGATGCGCTCGGTGCGGGCACGCCCTACAAGCCGGTCGAACCGCAAAGTGCCTATCTTGACCCCGATGAGATAGCTGAAAACCT
Source organism: Pseudomonadota bacterium (assembly GCA_039030215.1). GTDB lineage: Bacteria > Pseudomonadota > Alphaproteobacteria > Rhizobiales > Rhizobiaceae > BOKV01. The sequence continues at coordinate 14,801 of JBCCEP010000054.1, read as the reverse complement.
GGGCCAGAGGCATGCGATTGAACTTTCGCCGTTTCTGCCGCCGGAGACCAGTGCTCGGCAGGTAATCGATCTTGAAGGTCAGAAGGGCCACAGCTTTGCGGCGGAAAGAGCGTCCGGAGCAAATGTTTTTGATGCGGTCGTTGCGTATATCGATCAGCAGACGTCCAAAGACAGAAAGATTATTATTGCTTCCTGGACAGAAGGCGCCCGCGATCGCATGGCGCAGACGCTTGGGGAGCATGGCCTCAAAAAACATAGGCTCGTCGATAATTTTGCTGCCCTTGAAAGTATCGCGCCCGGCGAGGTTGGTATCGCCATCCTTCCGGTCGAGGAGGGTTTTTCGGTTCCGGGACTGACACTTGTCGCTGAACAGGATGTTTTGGGCGACAGGCTGGTCAGACAGAGTTCAAGAAAGCGTAAGGCAAGCGATTTCATCTCCGAAATCTCTAGCCTTAGCGAAGGCGATATCGTCGTTCACGTCGAGCACGGAATTGCACGGTTTGCCGGATTGCGTACGATCGAGGCAGCAGGCGCTCCACATGATTGCCTGGAACTGCGCTACGCGGGTGATGACAAGCTCTTTCTGCCCGTCGAAAATATCGAGCTGTTGTCCCGCTATGGCTCTTCCGAAACGGAAGTCCAACTCGATAAACTCGGTGGCGTGGCCTGGCAGGCCCGCAAGGCGAAGCTGAAGAAGCGCCTTCTGGAAATGGCCGGTCAGTTGATCCGTATTGCAGCGGAGCGCGCTCTACTTTCTACCGAACCGCTGACGCCGGCAGAGGGTATCTATGATGATTTTGTCACCCGCTTTCCCTATGACGAGACTGAAGATCAGCTCGTCGCAATAAATGCGGTCATTGACGATCTTGGTTCCGGCATACCAATGGACCGGCTGGTCTGTGGCGATGTGGGATTCGGCAAGACCGAAGTGGCAATGCGTGCTGCCTTTGTCGCCGCGATGAACGGCAAGCAGGTTGCAATCGTGGTGCCGACTACCTTGCTGGCGCGTCAGCATTTCAAGACATTTTCGGATCGGTTCCGGGGCCTGCCTCTCGAGGTTCGCCATGCCTCGCGACTTGTCGGTTCCGGCGAACTTGCACAGACCAAGGCTGGGTTGGCTGACGGAACGGTAGACATCGTCATCGGCACCCATGCATTGCTGGCAAATTCGGTGAAGTTCGACCGACTTGGTCTGCTTGTCATCGACGAGGAGCAGCGGTTTGGCGTCAAACACAAGGAACGCTTGAAGGAACTGAAATCTGATGTTCATGTCCTGACGCTTTCGGCAACGCCAATTCCGCGTACATTGCAGCTTGCATTGACCGGCGTGCGGGAATTGTCGCTGATCACGACAGCGCCGGTTGACCGGCTGGCCGTCAGGACCTTTGTCTCTCCGTTTGACAACCTCGTTGTACGAGAAGCGCTGTTGCGGGAACGTTATCGCGGTGGTCAGAGTTTCTATGTGTGCCCGAGAATTTCTGATCTCGCTGAACAAAAGGAGTTTCTAGACAATCAGGTTCCTGAGCTAAAGGTCGCTGTTGCGCATGGCCAAATGCCGCCAGGCGAGCTCGATGATGTCATGAATGCATTTTATGAGGGCCAGTACGACGTATTGCTTTCGACTACGATTGTGGAATCCGGGCTTGATATTCCGACCGCAAACACGCTGATCGTTCATCGCGCCGACAGGTTCGGCCTGGCACAGCTTTACCAGCTAAGGGGGCGGGTAGGGCGCTCCAAGACGCGGGCCTATGCCCTGTTTACGTTGCCGGTCAGGCAGACTCTGACCGCAAATGCCGAACGCCGATTGAAAGTGCTTCAATCGCTCGACTCAATTGGGGCTGGGTTTGAGCTCGCCAGTCACGATCTTGATATTCGCGGTTCAGGAAATCTTCTGGGCGAGGAACAATCAGGCCAAATTCGCGAGGTAGGGTTCGAACTCTACCAGCAGATGCTGGAAGAGGCGGTTGCCGAATTGAAGGAAGGCGGGATGAGCGAAAGTGCGTCACGCAACTGGTCGCCGCAAATTACGGTCGGTACGCCGGTTCTTATTCCTGAAAGCTATGTTCCAGATCTGCAGCTACGCCTGTCGTTGTACCGGCGTCTGGCGGATTTGCGCGAGCCCGATGAGATTGACGCTTTCGCAGCCGAATTGAAGGACCGGTTTGGCAAATATCCGGAAGAAGTCGACCATCTCTTAAAGATCGTTTTCATCAAAGGACTTTGCTTCAAGGCAAATGTCGAAAAGCTTGATGCCGGTCCGAAGGGCATTGTCATCTCGTTCCGTGACCAGACATTTGCGGATCCGGCAGCCCTGATCCAATGGATCGCCGGCCAATCCGAGTTGGCAAAGATACGGCCCGATCAATCTATCGTGGTCAGCAGGGATTGGGACAGTGCTGAAAAGCGCCTGCGTGGTTCAGCGGTGATCATGACCACTTTGGCAAAAATGGTACCTTCGACAGCGCAAGCCGCGTAAGAGACGCCACTGAATTACTGACTATCTGAAAATTCAGCCTCTTCCAGCTTCTCGGCTGCAGCCTGGCGCATTGCGCTTGCGAGTTGCTCCGGAGGTTGGGCGCCGGCAACGGCATAACGCTGATCAATAATGAAGCAGGGCACGCCGGTAACACCCATGCGTTGTGCTGTTGCTATTTCCGCCTTCACCTCTTCGACGTCTGCTGAACTTGCGAGCAATCTGCGGACCAGATCGCCATCCATGCCGATATGGTCCGCCGCGCCGACCAGGACATGATCATCCCCGATATTGGCGCCTTCGAGAAAGAAGAGTTCAAAAAGCCGCAGAACAATCTTGTCCTGTAGTTCCTCGCTCTGCCCGCCGGCCCAACGGATCAGCCGATGTGCATCCAGCGTGTTGGGAGACACTTTGATTTCCCCGAACTCGAAGTCAATGCCAACGGCATGGCCGGCATCCTCAATGCGTTTGTAGATTTCCGCTGCGCGTTCTTCTCCGCCAAACTTTTCGGACAGGTAGAGTTGTCGGTCTTTCCCCTCCTTAGGCAGCGTGGCATCAAGCTGGTAGGGGCGCCAACTGACGGTCAGGTCTACATCGTCAAGAAGCGATCTTGCCGCCTCGAAATTCCGCTTTCCGATATAGCACCAGGGGCACATGACATCGGAAATGATATCAATCTGAAGGGCATTGCCATTGTTGTTTGCCATTGGAATTTGCCTTCCCTGAAGGTCCTTGCGTCCGACCTTATTCGCCTTGCGACCACCAAACCGTGTATTGATTGCCATAGATTGGTGTCGTTTCCGGATGTGCAACCGCGTTCCATTTGGCGATCCATTGGTCTGACAAATGAAATAGCGGCACGACGTAGTTGCCTGATATCAACAATCGGTCGAGTGCTCGTACACTTGCCTCGAATTTCTCTGTTGACCGGGCCTGCAACATTGAATCTATTGCCGCATCGATGGCGGGATCGGCCGCACCGGCATAATTGAATGTACCGGGAATATCGCGTGACTGTGATCCCCAACGATTGAGTTGTTCATTCCCAGGTGAAAGGGAAGCACTCAACGTGGCAATTATCATGTCATAATCGAAATCCTGTGTGCGCCTTTGATACTGGGCGTCGTCAACGGCGCGGATGCTGGCATCAATCCCGACAAGATCAAGTGTACGTTTGTAAGCTATGGCAAGTTTTTCCTCATCCTCGGACTTGGTGAGAATCTCAAAACTCAGCGGCTTGCCGGCGCTATCCACCAGTTTCCCGCCTTGCTGCTTGTAACCGGCGTCCGAAAGCAGCTTCAAAGCGGCCCTGAGAATCTTCCGATCCCGGCCCGACCCGTTGGTTTTTGGCGGTTGCCATGTCCCTTCCAGAACTTCTTCGCTGACCGAATCCGGGTAGGGTGCCAGCAACTCGCGTTCCAGATCGTTTGCCGGCACGCCCAAGGCAGACAATTGGGAGCTTTGCCAGAAACTGCCGGTCCGCTTGTAGAAATCGAAGAAAAGGTTCTTGTTGACCCATTCGAAATCAAACAGCATTGCCAACGCTTCGCGGGTCTTCGGATTTTGGAACACCGGTCTGCGGGTATTGAAAAAGAATGCCAGCATCGCTGCAGGGGTCTGTTTCTCAAAAACCTCTTTTGTCACCCGACCGTCCGATACCGCAGGAAAGTCATAGGCACGCTCCCATTGGGAGGGATCGCCTTCCTCATAAACCTGAAACAGGCCTTTCTTGAATGCTTCAAACCTTGCCTGGGCAGAGCGAAAATACTCAATCCTGATGGTATCGAAATTCAATTGGCCCTTGTTTACGGGCAGATCCTTGCCCCAATAGTCGTCTCGCCGCTTGAAGGTGATTTGCTGACCGGGATCTACAGATTCGATCAGGTAAGGTCCGCTGCCAATAGGGGCCTCCAATGTAGAATCCTCGAAATTCTCAACGTTGGTAGCGTGTTTGGGCAATACCGGCATGAAACCGGCCACAATTAACGGAAATTCCCGGTCAGATTGGTCGTTGAACGTGAATTTTACGGAATGATCACCGGTTTTTTCGATCTTATCAATCCGCTTCATCCGGCTGTTGAAGGGAGGCCGGCCTTTCTCGGTCAATAATTCATAGGTAAAGATCACATCTTCCGGGGTGATCGGTTCGCCATCGGACCATTTCGCATCCGGATTGAGGTGAAATTCCATCCAGGAACGATCTTCCGGCATGACGACAGATTCTGCAATCAGGCCGTAGAGTGCGAACGGCTCATCAGCGCTACGGGTCATCAGTGGCTCGAAAATCAGTTTTCCGAATGATGGATCCCACATTCCACGCGCAGTTGTTCGCATGCTCTTGAGCACGAATGGATTAAGCGAGTCAAATGTGCCAATTACCCCATGGGTCAGTGAGCCACCGATTGGTGCATCCGGGTTGGCGTATGGAAAATGATCAAAATCAGCGGGCAGGGCAGGTTCGCCATGCATCGAAATGGCATGCATGCGCTTGTTGTCCTGGGCAATTCCCGCCTGGACTGGCATCAAAGCAAATCCGATTATCGCGATGGAGCCAAAGATCGCCATTTTGAGGGCAGATGTTCGGGATGCCGCAAAGGGCTCAATAACACTAATAAATGTGCGCATCTTGTTTCTCATCGTATATCGGAATTTGGAGGAAACGATATTACCTGTTCCAATCATCATAAAAACGAATCCTGCATCAAAGATAGTACAAACAGCCAAAAAATGCCCGGTTGGGCTGGAAATAGATTTAATGCTGTGCCATGGGAGAACCGCGTAATTATGGTCATGTTGCTGACAAATTTCCGGTGTGGAAGATTGGCCTTCAGTTTCCTGTTGTAGATAGGCATGTTTCCCGGCTGGCGAAAGCGCGGGCAATACCTACAATTACGAGACGCAAGAATAGAATAAACGCGAAGGGCGTTTCTATGATTAGAACGAATTTGAAGAAAATTACCGGCTCGGCTTTCGGCGCATTACTGATTGCGGCGTTCACGGTCCCAACCGGTACAGCGATAGCGCAACAACAGCCTCCTACCAATAACTGGTACAAAGTCTGCTCCAAACAGGAAGACAACGATATTTGTAATGTCCAGTTTCAGTCGGTCGCATCGACTGGCCAATTACTGACCGCTGTTTCGCTGCTGGAGATCAAGGGAACGATCAACGGACGGAAATTTCAGGTCACAGTACCTTCCGGGCGCGTGATTCCACCTGGAATCAAAATGCAAATCGATGCCGGCAAGGAACTGACCATACCCTACGCCATATGTTTCCCTCAGCGTTGTGTAGCAGAGGTGCTGCTTGATGATACGCTGGTCGGTTTACTGAAAGGTGGTGGCGAATTGACCCTCACCTCAATCAATTTCCAGGGCAAACCAAATCCGATCAAGGTAACCCTGAACGGTTTTACAGCGGCATTTGATGGTGCTCCCCTGAAACAGGACGAGTTGGAAGCCCGTCAACGCCAACTCCAGGAGGAGCTGCGCAAGAAGGCTGAGGAACAGCGCAGGCGGCTTCAGGAGGAACAGAACAAGGCCAAGGAAACAGCCAACTAGAAGTTTATCTGTATAGAATGAAACACCCGCCAATTGGCGGGTGTTTTTTTGTCAGAAAAGTCTTTTGGTTTTAATGACTTAGATCAGAACGTGTCTGGTAGGAACCGTCCTCGCGGCGAACAAATACCTCGTCAACTTGCGGATGACGTACCGGTTCGGGATCATTTTCAATCAACAAATTTTGCTCGGAAACATAGGCGATGTACTCAGTTTCCTCATTTTCGGCGAAGAGGTGATAAAAAGGTTGGTCCTTGGAAGGTCGAATATCTTCCGGAATTGACTCATACCACTCATCGGTATTGTCAAACTCGGGGTCCACGTCAAATATAACGCCCCTGAAGGGATAGATCCGATGTCTGACAACTTGTCCAATGTTAAATCTGGCCGTTTTCATGCTCATCCATCCGACAAGTGATTGTTTCATTTTCATTAAAGGATACAGACAATCACTGTCCGTATCAAATTCGTTTCGCCCGTTAAGAAAATAGCGTAACTGTTACAATTCGCAATCCATTCGCTGATTTTTCATGTTAGCAATTCTAAATCTGGTTCTTCCGCTGTTTGGCGTCATCTTCCTTGGTTATATCGCCGGGAGGATCTTGAAGTTGCCGCTCGAGGGGCTGGAATGGCTGAACATCATGATCATTTACGTGATGTTACCAGCCCTGATCTTCAAACTGGTTTCGATTACACCGGTTGAGGAACTTTCAGATCTTTCTTTCGTTACTGCGACGACGTTTGCGACTTTGGTTGCTTTTTGCCTGACATTTTTCATTGCCGGGATGTTCAATGGCGGCAATGTCGGGGAATCGACCATTCAGGGTTTTGCAGGAGCATACGGAAATATCGGCTATATGGGACCTCCTTTGGCGATTGCGGCATTTGGTCCTGAAGCAGCCGCACCGGTCGCGTTGATATTCTGTTTTGACAACTCGCTGCATTTTACCCTGGCGCCTTTATTGATGGCATTTCACGGTAAATCGGAAGTCTCATTCCGCCAGCTGATAGGCGAAATACTTGCCAAAATTTTTACGCATCCATTTATCCTGGCAACAATTGCTGCAATCCTGGTAGCGATCGGCGGTATCGAGCTACCGAATGCGTTCGATTCACTGATTGACATACTCGCGGCAGGCGCTGCACCCTGTGCGCTTTTCGCGATGGGTGTGACAGCGGCTCTGCGACCACTAAAGCGGGTCCCGCTGGAACTCACCTACATACTGCCAATGAAGCAGATCGTGCATCCGTTGCTGGTTTTTGGTCTATTAATGGTGTTGGCCCCGAATACCAGCCCGATCTGGATTCACTCTGCAGTCCTGCTTGCAACCCTGCCGGTCGCGACCAATGTGTTTGTGATCGCGCAGCAATATGGTGTTTGGCAGGAGCGGGCATCGAGCACTGTGGTTATCAGCACCTTTGCCAGCATCGTAACCGTAACGGCTTTCCTCTACCTGATCAGGGAAGGCTATTTCACATTTTAGCGTAGCGCCGATGCGGCAGGCGATCGGCAAGATTCCGCGAGATCATTCTCAGCGTTTTTCCAGGTGCTATTCCTTCGCGCATCGCCATCCGGCGCAGCGGCCCGATTGAAGACAGGGCTCCCATACCAATACCACGCAAGAGTTGAACCGGTAGAAAGCTACTCAGCAGTGAACGGTTCATGAGGTCGATTGATGCAGTTCGGGTCGATACGTCCAATCGTCGATTGCGATCGTATTCGGAGGCGATTGCGGTGAACGGTACGCAGGATATCAGTAAATCGGTAACTGCCTGAACATCTCGAAGACCCAGATTGAAACCCTGGGCGCCGATTGGTGGAAAAACATGCGCGGCCTCTCCAACCAGCACGGTCCTGCCGCTGCCGAAACTGTTGGCGATCATTCCGGAAAGGGGAAAGGACTGAATTTCGCTGGTAACAGTTATCTTGCCCAGCATTGAGTGCATGTGCTTCTCAATTTCGCCCGCGAGCTCTCCGATGCCATATGCCTTAATCGCCGCAGCTTTTTCCGGTGTTTCCACCCATACAAGGCTGCATAGGCCAGGTCCCAGCGGAACGATGGTAAAAGGACCGGAAGCGGTATGAAATTCAGTGCTCACATCATCATGTGGCAGTTCATGCTTGAAGTTCAGGACAATTGCAGTCTGAGGATAGGACCAATCACGCGCGGTGATCCCACTTGCCCTGCGAACGGCCGAGTTACGGCCATCTGCACCGATAACAAAGTTCGCGGCAACCTGTTCGCCAGAGCTTAACGTGAGGTCAGCGCGATCCGGGTTTAATGCCACATCTTCAACGGCAGCTTCCAGAAACACATCGGATCTAGATGATGCGATGCGTTGGCGCAGTTCTTCTGAAAGGTGCTTGTTGGCAATATTATAGCCAAATTCGTCCAAACCGATTTCATTTGAATGGAATTCCGTTTGCGGCGAGCGGATCAGACGATTGGTATCGTCTATCATCCTGATTGTGCGTAACGGATTTCCCTTTTTGTGAAAGATCTCGTCAATGCCCAGCGAGTTGAGAAATTCCACAGAATCGGACCACAAAGCCGTCGTGCGTTGATCTACCTTTGGCAAAGGCGGCGCGATATTGACGACATCAAATCCCTGGACCTTTAGCGCAAGTGTTGTGGCTAATCCTGCAAGACCAGCGCCGATGACCGCTATGTCTGCCTGTTTTTCCTGCATGGTACGTCGACCTGATTGGTTGAACCTTCTGATCTAAGAATAGTGGCTTTTGATGGTTTTGACAGGTGACATTTTGCAACAGGAGGAAGTCGGATTATCGAGGCCAAGAGCGCGGGGCAAAATCTAGGTATGCGGCGGGTCTCCATGTCAGGCCAATGGCTTGTGGCGGGCATGGAAAAACATAATCAAACCTGATACGACTTGAACAAGTGTAGTTTTTGAGGCCGGTCTACTGTGTTCGGACATCCAAAGGACGCGTTGTGGGCGTTCGGCGTACATATTCTTACAGCTTCCGGCGCTTTTCTGGCGTTCCTGTCACTGGTTGCGACCGCCGAGGCGGACTTCCGAATGGCATTTTTCTGGCTCGGTGTCGCGATGCTGGTGGATGGCATAGACGGACCTTTGGCGAGGAAGCTTGAAGTTCGCAAATGGTGGCCTTACTGGTCCGGCGACATGCTGGATTCGGTCATTGACTATGTGACCTATGTGATCATTCCTGCGTTTATTCTCTATATGAGCGGAATCATGGGTCGGTATTTTTCTTTTACCGCCGCTGCCATCATCGTGATTACCAGTGCAATTTATTACGCCGATACTCGCATGAAGAGCGAGGATTACGGGTTCATCGGTTTTCCAGTCTGCTGGAACATGGTGGTGTTCACGATTTTTATCGTCTCGCCATCAGAAACCCTGTCTTTTGTACTTGTGGTGATCACTGCAATTCTGACCTTTGTACCGGTCATTTTTGTGCACCCCGTCCGCGTAAAGACCATGCGCAAGACCACATTGACGGTATTGGGTATCTGGATATTTGGTGCCTTGATCGCATTGTTTTATGATCTGGACAGCCCGGTATGGGTGGACGTCATAATTGCCGGTTCCGGCCTGTATCTATTCTGTATTGGCTTTATCCTGCAGATGGCAGGAAAGTTGCGATAAACATTTCCAGATATTCAGCCTCGCAGATGCAGAATTCTGAACAAACACCTGCAAAGTATCCAAAATGTCACAATATTGGTGGGAATTGTGTTGCCTGGCTGGTGGAAAACTAGGCATGACTAATCTTTGTGCTGGATTTTTGTCTCCAGCCGTTTTCAAATGCGGTCATGGTATCGGAAGAAACGGAAAACAACAAAAAGCAGCCGGATAAACCGGGAACCGGACACTCAATGGCAGGCAATGACGGCGTTCCGATGCTGGAAGTGCGCCATATTGTGAAATCCTTTGGTCCGCTGAAGGCCAATGACAATGTCAGTCTCAGTGTTGGATCGGGAGAAATACATTCACTGCTCGGTGAGAACGGGGCAGGCAAATCCACATTGGTGAAAATGCTGTATGGCTCGCTTCAGCCGGATACAGGCGAAATCCTGTGGCGGGGCAAACCGGTCAGCATCACTTCCCCTTCAATGGCTCGCCAGACCGGGATCGGGATGGTGTTCCAGCATTTCTCATTGTTCGATTCCCTGTCTGTCGCCGACAATATTCTGCTTTCGCTTGAAGAGTCCTTTGCCACCAGTGATGTCGCCGAAAAGGCCAGGCAGCTGTCTATTGACTATGGCCTGCCGCTCAATCCGCATTCCATTGTCGGGGACTTATCAGTCGGAGAGCGGCAACGCGTCGAGATCGTGCGCTGCCTGTTGCAAAATCCTGATCTTATTATTTTGGACGAACCCACTTCGGTTTTGACGCCACAGGAAGCCGAGAACCTTTTTGAAACATTGGAGCGCCTGAGATCGGAAGGGCGATCGATCCTGTATATTTCGCATCGCCTGGAAGAGGTCAAGCGCATGTGCGATCGCGCAACAATACTGCGCCATGGCAAGGTGGTGGGCGAATGTGACCCGGCCGAGGAGACAGCGGAATCACTCGCGTCCCTGATGGTCGGTACGAATGTCAACAAGGCAAATCGGCGGACAGCCGGAGAGATCGGGGAGCCACTCCTCGAAATTACAGGTGCAAATCTACCCGCAGGAAGTCCGTTTGCAATAGCGCTGAAGAACGTGAACCTTACCGTACGAGGCGGTGAGGTTGTTGGCATTGCGGGTGTGGCTGGAAATGGTCAAAGCGAATTCTTCCGGCTGGTTTCCGGAGAGGATGTCATCGCGGACGCTGAAGCCATTAAGATTCGAAGCTCAAGCAGCGGCTCCAGCGGTATCAATGATCGAAGAAGACTGGGTGCAGCTTTTGTGCCGGAGGAACGTCTTGGTCATGGGGCGATCCCGGATTTGAGCTTGTCCGAAAACTTGTTGCTCTCGCGGCACGGTTCCGACAATGCCGCATTTCTTAGAATGGGCAAGCTTGGTCTGATCCGTACGGATATCATGCTCGATGCGACGGCACGTATTTGCGAGAATATGGATGTTCGCAAAACGGGTGAAGACCCCGATGCTTCGTCGCTTTCGGGCGGAAATCTCCAAAAATTCATTATGGGCCGGGAACTTGACCGCCAGCCATCTCTATTGATAGTCAATCAACCTACCTGGGGTGTTGATGCCGGTGCAGCCGCCCGTATCCGCCAGGCTATGATGGATCTTGCCCAAGCAGGATCGGCGGTTCTGGTGATTTCTCAGGATCTCGATGAAATCTTCGAGATCTCGGACCGGATAACGGTCATGCATGATGGTGAATTGTCCGAACCCATTCCGATTGAGGATGCGACCTACGAGAAGATTGGTCTGTTGATGGGGGGCGCCAATCCTGGCCATGTCTTGCCGGAAGTCGAAGAGCATGTTCCCGGCGACAACGCAAGTGGCGGAGCAGATAAATGATCCGCGTCGAGCTCGTCAAACGCCCCCAGCATTCGAATTTCTACATGCTCATGTCGCCGTTCATTGCGTTCGGCCTGACGCTTGTCTTTGGCGCCTTGATTTTTCTGGCTCTGGGGAAGAACCCGTTTACCGGTCTTTATTTCTATTTTATCGATCCGCTTTCGCAGGTCTGGTCGCTGCATGAATTGGCCATCAAGGCTGGCCCGCTGATCATGATCGCCGCTGGCCTGTGCGTGTGCTACCGGTCGAACAACTGGAATATTGGCGCCGAAGGTCAGTTTATTGTCGGTGCCATCTTCGGCTCGATGATACCGATCCTGATGCCGGGATTTCAGACTGTGCTTACGCTGCCTTTGATGTTGATCATGGCAATGGTTGGTGGGGCGCTCTATGCCGGCATCCCGGCGCTTCTGAAAGCCAGGTACAACGCCAATGAAATCCTGACCAGCCTTATGCTGGTCTATGTCGCGCAGTTACTTCTTGACTGGCTGGTTCGTGGCGTATGGCGTGATCCGCAAGGTTTTGCCTTCCCAGGTTCCGTACGGTTCCCGCCGGCCGCGACCTTGCCGGAAATGATCCCTTCGCAGGGAGATGCCCATTACGGGTTTTTGCTGGCGCTGATTGCAGCAGTCGCGGTCTGGTTTTTCCTGGCCAAGACCTTGAAAGGCTTTGAAGTCAGTGTGCTCGGTCTCAGCCCGCGCGCCGGCAAATTTGCCGGTTTCAGTGCCTCAGCCATGGTGTTCTTTTCTTTCATGCTTTCAGGTGCATTGGCCGGTCTGGCCGGCATATCCGAGGTTTCGGGCGCAATCGGGCAATTACGCGAAGTGATCTCACCTGGCTACGGCTTTGCAGCGATCATCGTGGCCTTTCTCGGTCGCCTTAATCCGCTTGGTACCATTGCTGCGGGATTGTTACTGGCATTGACCTATCTGGGCGGCGAAGCTGCACAGATTTCGCTGGGCATTTCTGACAAGGTGGTCCGCGTATTCCAGGGCATGCTTCTGTTCTTTGTTCTCGGCTGTGACACGCTGGTCCATTACAAGATTCGTATTGTCTCCCGCAGTGCAGAAGGGAGCGCAACATGATGGATATGTGGCAAAACATTATCCTGACGATCGCCACCGCTGCCACGCCATTGCTGATCGCTGCGCTTGGCGAATTGGTTGTGGAGCGTTCCGGTGTCCTCAATCTTGGTGTCGAGGGCATGATGATCATGGGCGCGGTTACCGGCTTTGCTGTCGCGCTGGCGACCGGCAATCCGTGGCTGGGCATGATTGGCGCAGTTATCGTTGGCTCTCTTTTCTCGTTGCTGTTCGGTTTCCTGGTGCTGAGCATCGCCACAAACCAGGTCGCTACCGGCCTGTCACTGACACTTCTTGGTCTTGGACTTTCGGGCATGATTGGCGAGGAATTTGTCGGCGAGCCCGGCGTGAAACTCTCGAATATCGAAATTCCGGGCCTGGTCGATATCCCGCTGGTGGGGAGATTGCTGTTTGGGCAGGACCCGATCTTCTATATCTCTATTGCACTGGTATTCGGCGTCATGTGGTTTCTTTTCAGGACAAGAACCGGTCTGACGCTTCGTTCAGTTGGCGACAATCATGATTCCGCCCATGCGCTTGGAATTCCGGTACTGCGTTACCGGTATTTCGCAATCATGTTCGGCGGCGCTTGTGCCGGTCTTGCCGGAGCACATTTAACGCTTGTCTATACGCCGCAGTGGATTGAAAACATGACTTCAGGTAGAGGCTGGATCGCATTGGCCCTGGTGGTATTTGCATCCTGGCGTCCTTTACGCCTGCTTGCCGGTGCCTATTTGTTTGGTGCAGTGTCGATCGGTCAATTGCATGCACAGGCACTGGGACTTGGAATTCCGTCACAATTCTTGTCATCCTTGCCGTATCTGGCGACGATCGTTGTACTCGTGATAATTTCAACCAACAGACGGCTGACATTGATGAACACGCCAGCCTGCCTCGGTAAGCCGTTTGTACCAGCACGCTAGAAAGAAGGACTGATTGACGAAGAGGGCAGGGAACATAGAAATAATTTTCCGCCGAAAAAGAGGGAGAACTTGAAAATGAAAAGAGTGATTATGGCGCTTGCAGCGTCGGCGGTCATGGGATTGAGCGGCTTTTCGGTCGCCGAAGCCAAGACCAAAGCCTGCTTTATCTATGTCGGACCGATCGGCGACTTTGGCTGGTCATACCAGCATGATCGCGGACGTCTTGATGTAGAGGAAGCACTGGGTGATGAGGTTGAAACCGCCTATCTGGAGAGTGTGCCGGAAGGTCCGGATGCAGAGCGTGCGCTTGAACGGTTCGCCCGGTCCGGATGCAACATCATTTTTGCCACGTCATTTGGTTACATGGATCAGGTAAACCAGGTTGCTGCCGATTTCCCGGACGTGAAATTCGAACATGCGACGGGCTACAAGCGCGAGCATCCAAACGTAGCAACCTATAATTCGAAATTCCATGAAGGCCGTTACGTTCAGGGGCAGATTGCAGCCAGCGTCTCCGATGCCGGCGTTGCCGGATATATTGCATCCTTCCCTATCCCCGAAGTGGTAATGGGGATCAATTCCTTTATCCTGGGCGCTCAATCGGTCAATCCGGACTTCGAACTGAAAGTCGTCTGGGTCAACACATGGTTTGATCCGAGCAAGGAAGGCGATGCTGCCAAGGCCTTGATTGACCAGGGCGCGGACATTATCACCCAGCACACGGATTCGACTGCGCCCATGCAGGTCGCAGCCGAGCGCGGTGTAAAGGCGTTTGGCCAGGCCTCTGACATGATCGATTTCGGCAAGGAAACCCAGCTTACATCGATCATTGACGATTGGGGTCCATATTATATCGAGCGCGTGAAAGCCGTAGTTGAAGGCGATTGGGAGCAGGTTGACGTTTGGGACGGCATGACCGAAGGCCATGTCGTTATGGCGCCCTATACCAACATGCCGGATGACGTGAAAAAGCTTGCCATGGAAACAGAAGCCAAGATCAAGTCGGGCGAGTTCGACCCCTTTACAGGGCCGATCACCAAGCAGGACGGGACCGAGTGGCTTAAGGAAGGTGAGGTTGCCGACATTGGAACCTTGCTGGGCATGAATTTCTATGTGAAGGGCGTTGACGACGAACTTCCACAATAGGTTTTCAACAAAAACAACAAGAGACCCGGTTCATGCCGGGTCTTTTTTGCTCAAATTCATGAAAAAGGTGTTGCAAGATCGGTCGGTCTTGGGCATTAGCAGGTTCTGATATCCGGAGGGGTGACCGAGTGGTTTAAGGTACCGGTCTTGAAAACCGG
>JBCCEP010000053.1:0-15000 GCA_039030215.1 Pseudomonadota bacterium | reverse complement strand
TGGGGATGAGTCAGTGATGAAATAGGTGGACAAGTCCGGTGACCGTTGTAACCGGCTTCTATCCGAAAATCCGACAAAATCTTGAATCGACAGGGAAGCAGATATGCTGATTGGAAAACATCTGATTGCAGGCCAACGGCTTGCTGGTAATTCGACATTCAATAACGAGCCGGTGACAGGCGAAGCAGACAGTTTTTCAACCGGGACACCCGAACTTGTTGATATGGCAGCAAAGGCTGCTGAAGAAGCCTTCTGGTCGTATGGCTATAGCAGTCGGGCAGAAAGGGCGGTGTTTCTCCGTGCAATAGCAGAGGAAATCGATGCGCTTGGCGATGAGATCACGGCGATCGGCACAAAGGAGACCGGTCTTCCCGAAGCGAGGCTCATCGGGGAACGCGGCAGAACGGTTGGCCAATTGCGACTGTTCGCCGAACATATTGAAAAGGGCGAATATCTGGACGTGCGCCATGATGAAGCCTTGCCCGACCGCGAGCCACTGCCGAGACCTGACCTTCGTCTCATGCAACGTCCGATCGGGCCGGTCGCGGTTTTTGGTGCCTCGAATTTTCCATTGGCCTTTTCGACAGCAGGCGGCGACACTGCAAGTGCATTGGCGGCAGGTTGTCCCGTGGTGGTCAAGGGGCATTCAGCGCATCCCGGCGTCTCTGATCTGGTCGCCCAAGCCATCGATAAGGCAATAAAGCTATGTGGCGTTCATCCGGGAACGTTCAGCCAGATCCAGGGAGGCGACCGCGCGGTCGGTCAGGCCGTGGTGCAACATCCGTTGATAAGGGCAGTTGGATTTACCGGATCGCTTGGCGGCGGACGGGCTCTGTTTGACTTGTGCGCCGCACGGCCCGAGCCAATTCCGTTCTTCGGTGAACTCGGATCCGTAAATCCAATGTTCGTCCTGCCGTCGGCGCTTGCCGTTCGGGGAAAACAAATCGCTGAAGGTTGGGCCGGTTCACTCACCATGGGTGCCGGTCAATTCTGCACCAATCCGGGAATTGTTGTCGTGATGGATGGCAAGGATGGTGAGATATTTGCCGAAGTTGCCAAGGACGCGCTAAGTGCAATCGCCGAACAGGTCATGCTAACCGATGGCATAGCCAGCGCCTACTACAAGGGTCGAGATCGTGTTGCATCGACCAAGGGGGTTCGCGATGTTCTCACGACCTCCTGCGATCAACGAAAAGCGACACCTTATCTATTTGCGACGAGCGGCCAGGAATGGCTTTCAAATCACGAATTGGGTGACGAAGTGTTTGGTCCGCTCGGCCTGATTGTCACGGTGAAGGATCTTGAAGAGATGAGAGCGGTTGCCAGTTCGCTTGTCGGCCAGTTGACGTGCACGCTTCATCAGGATGATGACGATAATGAAGTCGCGCAATCCCTGTTACCCATTTTGGAGCGCAAGGCAGGACGCATTTTATCCAACGGATTTCCCACCGGTGTCGAGGTTTGTGATGCGATGGTGCATGGCGGGCCTTACCCCGCGTCGACCAACTTTGGTGCTACGAGCGTTGGCACGATGGCGATCCGGCGTTTTCTGCGTCCAGTCTGCTATCAAAATTTCCCGACGGATCTCTTACCGACTGATTTGCAGTGATGTCGATTCGTGTGCGGAACGACTTTGTTCGACCGCATCCCAAATCGCGCAAGAAGGGGTAAAACTGGAGTCAAATCAGGGCTTTGGCCTGAAATGTCGATATTTTGATTCACTTAAAGCTTTACTAGAGAATGAATTTGGCGGCCTGCTTAATGCAGGTGCTAATTTCATTTATTCGCTTCCAGCTTTTGTCTATAACAACTTGCCGCCGACGTTTGTGAACGTGTTGTTTACACTGCCACCAATTGTGGTTGCGCCGCCGATGACAGCGACAGAAATCAACGCTGCAATCAGTCCATATTCAATGGCTGTTGCGCCAGCTTCATTTTTCAGAAAGCGAGTTGCGAGTTTCATTGTTCCACACCCCATTCTTCTTTGGCGCACGGTTTACCCGACCAGCCATGCACCCACCGGAACGATCATACTTTCTGCCGGTTGCGATCATGCTAACAATGTTGGTTAAGGGATTGTCTGTATCGGAGAGATTTCGGATTGCGTATCAATCCGGTTATTGGGCTGGCGGCAATATCCATCCGGCTGCCGTGGGTAGTCTTGATTGATTGCCGTTATTGTAGTCCGGCATAGCGCAGGTGTTTCCGGATCCGCACAATGTACATTTGAATGTGCCTTCAAGTGCCGGGATTGCTCTGTTTGGTGGTAATGGGAGTGATTGCGGGTTTACCGATTTCCAGTGCCCGCAATTGCGGCAATGCGCAGTCAGCCCATGGTTTCCAGCGATCAAGTCACCAATCGTGACGGGTTCGTACTCTTCCGGCATGACGCGATCCTAAACAGGTGCGCCACATGTCCCTTTCGAAGATAGTCGCAGTTCCGGTAGCAAGCAATTGTCTTTGTTATTCCCAGGTTCGACACATTAAATCTCTCGAAATTCAACCGACCAAATTTACTACCACAATGCCGATCAGCGTCATTATAAACGCTATTCTAATGTCTGTTCGTGTGACAGACCTTATGTGGTTTCTAAGGTACTCTCGTTCATACATTTCCGGTTCCATTGTATTAATCCTGTTACGCTTGTGGTCCCCCTTTCGATCGGTAACAGTTAATTAGCCAAGGTTTCCTGGCATGTGCCGGAATGCACAATGAGACAAGTAGAGCATTAAGCAGGACGGTGACGGAATCTATGAAGAAGCGAGATTGGTCGCCGCCGATGTTCTTCGACGACGATAAAGATCCACGTGAACCTGAATAAAAAGATCAGGTGCAATAAGTGGAGATGGTACAGCGGCGTTTATCGACTGTCCGAACGCTATAGGTCATCTGTGCCCAGGTCCGACCCGTGCAGCGCACTGCACCTGCATCGAGGATCGATCCGCCTTTGTGGATACGCGTTGGCACTCCGCCCACTATCTTGTAGATGTAACCATTTCTTTGATAGAAGGTTTTTGCTTGTTGGCAGGTCATCTGATCGGCGGTCTGGACGGCGTCGGCAGAGACTGTTTGGGCAAGAATTCCGAACATCAAAACTATTGAGAAACGCAAGCCTATCTCCCTTTTTCATTTGGGCTGGAAAGAGCCATATGAAGATACTTCAACGTGAAAAGTGCATCTGTTCTCCCGCGGTCGCAACCAAATTCATTGCAATTCCAGAAATTGTGAAGTTCTGATGATTTCGAAGCAGTCGAGTGATGCACGGCCTGAACTAGCTGGTGTCTAGAAGTAAAGGCGGGGGAGCCCCAGCGTACTCCCCCAACATCGACATCCATTTCGACAGGGATGCGCCTTGATGATGTTGCCGCGAGTATTACGCAGCCGGGCGTTTCGTGATGTGCAATATGACACACTTCGAACCAATCATGGTCGCCATAGGTGCCTTTTGGCGAAGGTCGCTTTATTACCCAAAGGATGACAAATTTGCTTCGCCAAGCGCTGATAGACTATGATGACGTTGCCGAATGAAAATATCTGTCAGAGGATGTGAAGCTCATGCCCGCAAGCCTTGCCGCATATGACGCGTTGACAAAAGCTCCGTTATTTTCCGATTTGAGCGAAGAGGAATTGCGCAAGATCTCAGACCTTTTTGTGGAAAGGAATTTCCCGGATGGAAAAGTCATTGTGCAAGAAGGGCAGGGCGGAGAAGCGTTTTTTGTCATCAAGTCGGGTACCGCTCAGATAATGGTCGAAGAAGCGGAGCACGGTACCTTGACCGCTGGCGATTATTTTGGCGAAATTGCGTTGATTGACGAGGGCACACGGATGGCGTCGATATCTGCGGTCGGTGACGTAACGTGCTATACCCTGTCAAACACAGACTTTCGTACGCTGGTTGAGCAAAACGGCGAAATTGGCTGGAAGCTGCTGCAACGGCTGACTCGGATTATCCGGGAATTCAGGCGTTGAGGTGGTATCTCGAACAGCGATCCAAAAATCCAAACAAATTCAACGAATTAACTCCTGCAATAGCCTAATATGTTCGGCGCATTTTGTTGGACTCCTGACCTATGGTAGAATTGCTGGTGCAACGAAATTTGAGGGAGGGGGCAATGAAACTTCAGATTTTTGCAGCGGTAACGATTTTCGCGTCAATTACAATTCTTGCTGGACCAGCAAACTCCAGTGATCTGGAAGTTGCGCTGCTTATCCAAGACATCGAGGGAAAAGTGGAGTCCAGACAAACATGCGGCGAAGGTATCGTCGCTGCTGATTCATGCCAGCCGAAAATACAGATAGCTGCAGGCGCAGAGTGTCCTGCCAATAGCGGTTCTTATTGTTCTGATGAATTGCCGTACTGCTGCGGGACTCCGGGAAACTACTATTGCGCAAAGAATGTGAACGGCTGTTAATTACATCTTCTGAAGTCAATTGGTGCTGGTCGGGTTTGGCTTTTCAGTGTTTTTTGTCCGGCTTGAATGTGGCTATTCGCTCGCGACGCAGGGTATAGAATCCGGTAGCGACAATTATCGAGGCGCCGATCCAGGTCCACATATCGGGCAGCTGCCCGAAGACCAGATATCCATACATGGTGCCCCAAATTATCAAGGTATATTGCACCGGTGCGACCACCACGGCGAGCGCAACCTCCAGGGATTTTATGACCAGAAACTCAGCGATTGCAGCCATTATGGTCATGCTGATCAGCAAGACGATCTCGGTGGTGCTGGTCGGCCACCTCCAGACAAAGGGCAGTGGCAAAGTCAACAAGAAGCTGCCGACCAGGGCGGTATAGGCGACCGTTGTCGACGTGCGTTCGGTCGTGCCCAGGATTCTAGAGATGATTTGGCGCATGGCGAAAAATGCAGCGGCAAACAAGACCAACAGCAATGCCGGATGAAACGCGCCAAATCCCGGACGAATGACGATCAATGTACCAAGGAATCCGACGATAACGGCAACCCATCTTTTGATGCCTACCGGTTCCCGCAAGAGCAGTGCGCCGAGCAAGGTGACGATAAACGGCGCGACAAAGGAGACGGTCACGGCGTCTGCCAATGGTACGAAACTGACTGCAACAATGAACAAGGTTGCAGAACATGCGGCTAGCGCACCGCGCGTGATCTGAAGCCCGGGATGACGGGTTTGCAGAACCGAAACGCCTCGAATTGAAAGCAGTATCAGTACTCCCACCAACAAACCCAATTGCCGTGACCAAACGACCTGTAACGGGTGCAAAGTGATGGTCAGGAACTTGGCCTGGGTATCAACCGCCGCGAACAGAAACATGCCCGCAGCCATATAGGCCAGGCCAAGCGCGTTATCCGATTTTCGAGCGATTGGGTCCGGAACTATCGGCGCCGTATGATTGACCGGAATGCCTGTAACTCCTCAATGGCATTCCTTGCCAGAACACACCCGCTTGAGCATCGGAATATTGGTTTCTGGCAAGGAGTGTAAAGCGACAGCAGGTCTGCAAGCCGTCAAGAAACTGTTTGAAGCGAAGCATGCGTCAGCAGCGCGTTTAAATCAATGGATTTGAACATGAAACCTGCCGCCAGCATATTGCCATGCGTCGGGAAATTTATGTGTTGGATTTCGACAGGGCAATCGGGTAGTCAGCCCTCTTTCCATATTTGAAGAAAGTAAAGAATTCCGAGGTCTGTTAATTTTCTGCGGAATAGACTGTCTCACCTTCCTTGATGGTTTCAAGGACCTTGAGCGTGTCCAGCGTTTCCGGATCCACCTTCGTTGGGTCGTCGGATATGACTACGAAATCTGCCAATTTACCGACCTCAATTGAGCCTTTCCGGTCTTCTTCAAAATGCTGATAGGCTGGCCAGATCGTCATGGCTTTCAGTGCGGTAATCGGATCGACACGTTGGGCCGGTCCGATAATGTCGCCGGACCGGGATCGCCTTGTCACAGTCGCATCAAGGACCCGCATGGAATCTGGAAAGGCAACCGGTGCATCGTGATGTGAACCGAACCGCATGCCGCGTGCGCGCGCCCATCCGGTTGGCGAAATATTGTCAGCAAGCTTGGGTCCTACGGTCTGGTCGCGATGCCAGTCGCCCCAGTAAAATGTGTGCATGGGAAACAGTGAGAGAAATACGTTGAGCCGGTTGTAGGCATCGATCTGATCTTCTCGCAGGAATTGTCCATGGATCAGAACCGGTCTTCGGTCCGCCGGACCATGCAAGCGATTGGCGACGTCAATTGCGCTTATCAAAAGATCAGAGGCTTTTTCGCCATTGGCATGCGTGATTATCTGAATGTCGTTGTCAAATGCCCAGGCGATTGAATCGATGACTTGCTCATTTGTTGCCGCCTGATAGCCGGAATATCCCGGCGGGTAGACGCCGACGGGACGGTAATATGGTCTGTCGCGCCATGCAGTGAAACCCTGCGGTGAGCCGTCGATCGTCAGTTTGGCGCCGGCGACACGGACCCGGTCGACATAGGTGTCACTGACATTTTCCTTGATAAAGTCCTTGTCGATAAGGACGTCGGGGTAGGTGACTATATCTATCTTGAAACCGTCCTCGGAAGCGCCGACTTTGCGCATGACTTCCACGATCGGAGGCATGGATCTGCCTTCCTGGGCCGTGGTGTAGCCAAAGCGGGTCCAGAGTTCAGCCCCGGCTCGTGCAAATGTCTCGAAGCCGTCCGGTCCGAGTTGTCCCATCAGTTTTGCGAGTACAGGAAAATGGGCCGTTTCTTCAAGCACGCCGTCAGGTTCGCCATTGGCGTCACGGCGGATTATGCCCCCCGGCGGGTCTGGTGTTTCCGCGGTAATCCCGCCAACTTCGAGCGCTTTGGAATTTGCAGCACCGAAATGCCCGGATTGGTGCACGAGATAAACCGGTATCTCGGTCGATATCGCATCAAGATCTTCGCGGGTCGGATGGCGGAGTTCCTTCAAGGTAGCATTGTCGTATCCAAAACCGACAATCAGCTTGATCCTTTCAACCGCATCCTTGTTGTCTTCAGCCCAATTGCGCAATGTTTCCTGAAGGGAGGCAATGTCGGTGACTTCACCGTCTGGCGGGGCAAGCAAGTTTGCCGACAATGCCTGCAATCCGCCGAGTACCACATGCCCGTGCGAATCAACAAAACCAGGCAACATGGTGCGTCCACCCAGGTCGATGAGTTGGGTATCGTCTCCCTTGTGCGCCTTGACCTCATCGCTGGTGCCGACAGCAATTATTCTACCGTCCTTTATTGCAACCGCTTCGGCCTCCATCGCGTCATCATTCATGGTGTAGACGGGGCCACCAGACCAGATCTTGTCGGCGATTTCCTGTGCGTTTGCAGGTTTGGAATTGAGAAACAGAAGCCCGGCTGCGCATAAGGACAATAGAACTACTCTTGGGGTCTGCATGGAATGGCGCCTCCTGACAAATCAGCCATGTCTTGATCTTTTATTGTGTGATTAAATTAGATCAGTTGATGGCAAAAATGACAATCAGACGACGGTCTGATTGTTTGAATTTAACATGGCGGACAATCCTGTTTCGTCAAGCACGACGGGACCACAGGTAGGTGACATGGCAGACAAAAGAATTGGGATCGTTGGCATTGGCCTGATGGGGCATGGGATCGCCACCAATATCCAGAGGAATGGCCGGAAAATCTCCCTCCTGGATCATCCGGGAAATCAGGATATCGGGAAACTGGTTGAAGATGGTGCGCAGGTGTTCAAGTCACCAAAAGAACTGGCTCAGGAGAATGAAATTATCATCCTTTGCGTGACCGGTTCACCGGAGGTGGAAGCAGTTCTGACAGATGAGCATGGAATCCTCTCGGGCCTGGCATCCGGAACGACGATCATTGATTGCTCAACTGCAATTCCAAGTTCAACCATCAAGATGGCCCGGCTGGTAAGCGATGCCGGTGGAAGCTTTCTTGATGCGCCGATGACACGGACGCCGAAGGAGGCTGCAGAAGGCAGACTGAATCTCATCGTTGGTGGAGAGCGTGCGCTGTTTGATGACATGCTTCCTCTGTTCCGATGCTTTGCGGAAAACGTCGTTTACGCCGGAAAGACCGGAAGCGGGCATTCCCTGAAATTGCTACATAATTTTGTCTCGCTTGGACATTCAGCGGTTCTTGCCGAGGCTGCGGCAGCTGCCCGGAAGGCGGAAATCGATCCGGCAACCTTTGTCGAGGTCCTGAATAAGGGTGGCGGACACGGCGTCGTGCTAGATCGCATGGCACCTTATATCCTCGACGGCGATCTGGAATCCTTCCGGTTTTCACTGGCCAATGGTGCGAAAGACACCGGCTATTACAAGGAAATGTCGCAAGATCTGGCGCTGAATGGCGTTCTTGCCGAAGCGGTTTGCAGGTTATATCAGCAACAAGTGGACAATGGCGATGGTGCAAAATACGTGCCCGAGATGATCGAGCAGATTAATTGATATGCGGCGATCACAGACTGCCCTGACAAGACGGAGTTCGATCAGATGAAAATCGATGCCCAGCCTGTTGCGAGCCATTTTATCAACGGGAAGCCAATCGAGGATGAGGCAGGTGAGCCTCTAAAGGTAGTCTATCCTGCGACCGGCAAGGAGGTCGCGGTCCTGCACTATGCGACGCCTGCCATCGTGGAAAAGGCGATCGCGGCGGCCAAAGCTGCACAAGCGGATTGGGCTACAATGACCGGTACCGAGAGAGGACGCATTCTTCGCCGGGCAGCCGAAATAATCCGGGATCGAAATCACGAACTCTCGCAGTTGGAAACGATCGACACCGGCAAACCATTGCAAGAAACGCTGGTGGCAGACGCGACGTCTGCGGCAGATGCGCTGGAATATTTTGGGGGGCTGGCAGGGAGCCTGACCGGCGAGCATATTCCGCTAGGCAATGGTGATTTCGTTTACACCAGCCGGCATCCGCTGGGTGTAGTTGTCGGGATCGGCGCCTGGAATTATCCAACGCAGATCGCCTGCTGGAAAGGGGCGCCGGCATTGGCATGTGGGAACACGATGGTGTTCAAGCCATCTGAAACCACACCTCTATGTGCGTTGAAAGTCGCAGAAATCCTGTCGGAAGCGGGTGCTCCGGACGGTGTCTACAATGTCATACAGGGAGCCGGTGAAGTCGGTGCTGCGCTGGTATCTGATCCGCGGGTAGCCAAGGTGTCGCTGACCGGTTCGGTTCCCACCGGCAGGAAGGTCTATGCCGCCGCAGCAGCGCAGATGAAGCATGTGACGATGGAGCTTGGCGGTAAATCACCGATGATAATTTTCGATGATGCCAAGATTGATGATGCTGTTGGCGGCGCGATCCTGGGCAATTTCTACAGTTCCGGCCAGGTCTGCTCCAATGGCACACGGGTATTTGTACAATCTTCGATAAAGCAGCAGTTTCTTGATCGTCTCAAGGAGCGATTGGAGACCGTGGTGATGGGCGACCCGCTGGATGAGGAAACAAATTTCGGACCGATGGTTTCAGCACAGCAACTCGAAATAGTGATGGGCTATATCGAGAAGGGCAAAGCCGAAGGTGCGCAGCTGGTCACCGGCGGATCAAGAGCTGACATGCCGGGTTATTTTATCCAGCCGACCGTATTTGCCAATGTGGAAGACGACATGGTTATTGCACGGGAAGAAATTTTCGGACCGGTGATGGCTGTTTTGGATTTCGAAACCGAGGAAGAAGCTATTTCGCGGGCCAATGATACGGAGTTCGGCCTGGCAGCCGGAGTCTTTACCAATGACTTGACGCGTGCCCATCGGGTAATCGGACAGTTGGAAGCAGGGACCGGCTACATAAATACCTATAATCTCGCCCCGGTGGAGGCACCGTTCGGTGGCGTCAAGGCATCCGGAGTCGGGCGGGAAAATTCCAAAGAAGCGATCAATCACTATAGCGAGGCGCGCTCCGTCTATGTCGCCATGTCCGGTGTGGAAGCACCTTACTGATTTAAAATCACCTACTGAGTTATCGATCGTTTTTTTGACTTGTTTTTGCAAACCCGTCTGATTGGGATAACATCAGAGCCACATCAAACTTTGCAGACGGTCCATATTGCCAAATTATGACGAAATGCGTCATCTATTCATGTTTTGGGCCTGACAGAGGGAGAAGTCCGATGGCCAAGAATTCAGAAGCTGCCAAGAAGGAGAAGCACGTTTCGCCTCCCAAGAAACGCGATCCGTCAGCAAAGATTCCTAACTCCGTGTACGAAAAGGAACTTACCAGACTGCAGGTCGAGTTGGTCAAGTTGCAGGAGTGGATAAAACTTGAGGGCTTGCGTGTCGTGGTGATATTTGAAGGCCGCGACGCCGCCGGCAAGGGGGGTACGATCAAGCGAATTACCGAGCCCCTAAACCCGAGGATTTGCAGGGTTGTTGCGCTTCCCGCACCAACTGAACGGGAGCAGGGCCAGTGGTATTTCCAACGTTATGTTGCCCATCTGCCGACCGCTGGTGAAATGGTCATCTTTGACCGCTCCTGGTACAATCGAACCGGTGTTGAGCGTGTCATGGGATTCTGTACGGATGAGGAATATATGGAGTTTCTCCGAAGCTGTCCCGAATTTGAAAGAATGCTGGCGCGATCAGGCATTCAACTGATCAAATACTGGTTTTCGGTCAGTGATGAAGAACAGGAAAAACGTTTTCAATCACGGTTGAAAGAGCCGACAAAGCGCTGGAAGCTAAGCCCGATGGATATAGAATCCCGCAAACGCTGGGTTGCCTATTCGAAGGCAAAAGACGACATGTTTGCGCATACCGATATCAAGCAGGCGCCCTGGTATGTTGTCCGGTCGGATGTAAAAAAGCATGCGCGGCTGAATTGCATAACGCACCTTCTAAGTCTGATCCCCTATGAAGATCTGACGCCCAAACCAATCGTGCTAGAGCCACGGCCACCGCAAGAGGGCTATGTTCGCCCGCCGATTGAGGACCAAACCTTCGTCCCGGAGATTCACCACCTGGTCTAGCAGCCAAGTCCATTATTTCTTAGGAACGTCCATACGCCTGGTCATGCGATATTCGACGATCGAATTTGGCTTGTCGGACCTGACGATTTGTCCGTCGATCACGTCGTCGCTCAGTTTACCCTCGACATTGATTTCGAACGTTTCCTGTTTCTCGCCAAAAATCGTTCGCGGTGGTCCGTAATAGTGCACCAAAACGCCAGCCTTGTATTGGTCGCCGGTCAGGCTGTAGGTGCCGGTTGAATAGTGCCGGTTACTTCCGCCAAGTATACGGCCTTCTTCCAATACGTAGACACCGGTGTTTTCCCATCCGTAGGGGCCAAGAATCTCACCAGTCCATATTCCATCAAGCGACATTGGCGCCTCCTTTCACATCGTGTCCCAACCTGAAAATCGAACAAGAGCAAATGTTACTTGCTAATCAGGAGGACAGTTACTGTGACCGCATTCAGTCCGGTTTGATACCAGATCTGCCAGTGGCTGATATTTAGCATACAGCCTATATCGATCCGATCCAAACTGTCAGAATTAAGGAGTGGCGCTTTAATAAGCGGGGGTTAGGTAAACCGGTTCAATTGCAACGTGATTGTCGTTACCGTCAGACGACCTTGACTTTCAACACGCCGACACCTTCGACCGAAGCTTCGAGACTGTCACCCTTTTCAACCGGTCCTACACCGGCGGGTGTTCCCGACAGGATTACGTCGCCTGAAGCCAGTTCGAAATAGTCGGACAAGTATGAGATCATTTCCGGCACCTTCCAGATCATCTGGTTCAGATCGCCTTCCTGGCGTGTTTCGCCATTGACCTTGAACTCGACGTGCCCCTGATCGGGATGGCCTACCTCAGACACAGTGAAGATCGGCCCAATTGGGGCAGACCGTTCGAATGCCTTGCCGATTTCCCAGGGGCGCCCCATTTTCTTGGCCTGTCCCTGAAGGTCGCGGCGGGTCATGTCCAGTGAAACGCCATAGCCGTAGACATGATCAAGTGCTTCTTCAATCGGAATGTTGATGCCACCTGATTTCAATGCCACTGCCATTTCGATTTCGTGATGCACGTCGCTTGTGTTGGCAGGGTAGGGGAACTCGCCTGAAGTATCGAGATTGTTCGGGTTCTTCTGGAAAAAGAACGGGGGTTCGCGGTCCGGATCGTGCCCCATCTCGACAGCATGCGCGGCATAGTTCCTTCCAATGCAATAGACGCGGCGGACTGGAAACAGTTCTCCGGAACCATTGATCGGTAGTGTTGTCGGTTCCTGGGGCGGGAATATGTAGGTCATTTAGTTTAGCTTTCGGCAAGAGTTGACTGTTGGAAACTGGTGCGTCGGGTTTGATCTTCAACCCGTGCCCAGCCCCGGAATTTGCAGCTCGTTGGCAATTTCGTTTAACGCCTTCACCAGATTGGGATGCAGGGGAATGCCGGCAGATTCTCTCTCCGCCATAACTGCCGGGCGGTCCTGCCCGGGAATTCGGATCGGTTCGTGACCTGGCAGCGGAGTGGAATTGCGCATTGAATCGAATACAGCGTCTGCTGTGGCCTTGAATGCATCAACATCGCCGAACGAAGCAACAGAAATTGCAGCAACGAATTGACCGGTATTGGTAGCACTCGTCGTGTTCTTGGTAAAATTTACGACGTCCTCGCCGAATGCAGCACCGTTGAGTGTCCCTGCAATCAGGCCAATTGCCATGGCAAGTCCATATCCTTTGGGACCGCCGATCGGCAACAACAGGCCTTCACCTTGTTTGTTGGGGTCAGTAAGTGGCTTGCCTTTCTTGTCGACCATCCAGCCTTCCGGCATGGATTCACCGCGTTGTGCCAGTACCTTGATTTTTCCTGCTGCGGCATTGGTTGTCGCCATATCAAGAACAAAGGGTGGAGAATTTCCTGCCGGAACGCCGATTGCAAGGGGATTGGTTCCCAGCAACAAATCCATGCCGCCGAATGGGGCAACATGATTTGCGCTGCCCACCGCGCCAACAATACCGATCATGTCCTGTTCCACGATCATGTTGACGTAGAGCGAGGCCGGGCCGGCGTGATTGCCGTTGCGAACACCGACCCAGCCAACGCCCTGGTCCCCCGCTTTATCTATTGCAAGTCTGGTTGCCGCGCGCACTGCCAAGTGTCCCAGACCATCATCCCCATCGATGATGGCCGTTGAAGGGTTATCGACGGCAACTGAAACATTTGCCTTTGCGTTTGTGCCGCCGTCGCGCAGGCGGTTGACATATTGGCGTAATCGAAACGAGCCATGCGTGTCATAGCCGAGCAAATCGGCCGCGACCATCAGATCGGCAACTTCTTGCGCATCCTTATCGGGCACGCCCAGGGACACAAATGCGCAGGTCAGCAGCTGGCTCACTTCCTGAGTGGAATATGTCTGGTTCGCGCTTGCCATATCAATATGCGATCAGTTCCGGGTAGCAGCGTAATATTCCACCTTGTGCTCCAGCCAGCCAATCGCGGAGGAAAACAACAGGGCGAATATGAACAGTGCGATGGTCAATGCCCAGAATTCCTCAAACTGGAAGTTATCGGAAAACGTCCTGAACAGTCTTCCAAGCGCTACAACTGATACAAGCAGTTGACCAATTACGATACCTTTAACGGCACGGATCAGGCCCATGCGAATGCCTGCGAGAATCTCCGGTAACGCTGCCCAAAACAGGACTCTCGTCAACAGCTGGAAGCGGCTTGCACCAAATGACCGACCCATTTCCCGCAGTGACGGCGAGATGTGATGAACCCCGGCATAGGTGTCGAGCGCAATAATCCAGGTCGAGAACAGGATCACCGTCACAATTATCGTTAGCTGACCAAGGCCAAACAACAGCATGAGCACAGGGACTAGCGAGGAAAGCGGCGCGCTGGCCATGATGTTTACCCACATGCCGAGTACAGAGTTTGCAATCCGATTGCTTCCCATCAAGAACCCGAGTGCGACACCGGCGATGATCGCTATGGTCATGCCGATTACAAAGGATTCGAACGTTTGATAGGCGGCAGTCTGGAAATCCTGGCGCTGGACCAGCTCGAAAAGTTCAACAACAACTGCGGAAAACGGCGGCAGGATAAATGCCAGCTGTAATTGACCGGCTATTTCCCAAAGGCTTATCCAGATCAATAGCGAGAATACAGGAGGTATGTTGTAGCCAAATATCTTCATTTGCTTAGTCCAAGTATTTGCGCAGATTGGTCCAGATTTCCTCAACCGTATCCAGATATTTCTTGTCACGGCGGATTTCGTCCGGCGTGGAATCGCGACTTATCTGCGGGCGGATTATCGAATGGATACGTCCCGGCCTGGGGGACAGCAGAACAATCTGGTCGGAGACATATACCGCTTCCTCGATCGAGTGGGTAACGAAGATCACCGACTTCTTTTCATTGGCCAGCAGATAAAGCAAATCCTCCTGGAATTTCCGACGAGTCTGTTCGTCGACCGCAGAAAACGGCTCGTCCATCAGAAGCACTTCAGCATTAACCGCCAAGGCACGTGCAAGCCCTACCCGCTGGCGCATGCCGCCGGAGAGTTCATGCGGATATTTGTACTCAAACCCACCGAGGCCGACCTCGTTAATGTAATGCTTTGCCTTTTCCTCGCGTTCGGGTTTTGAGAATTTGTTCGTTAGTTCCAGACCGAAACCAACATTCTCAATCACTGTTGCCCATGGCAGCAATGCAAAGTCCTGAAACACAAAGGCACGTTCCGGGCCAGGACCGAATACCGGTTTACCGTGGATCAATACTTCGCCCTCAGTCGTCTCGAGAAGACCGGCGATAATCTTGAGGAGGGTCGTCTTTCCGCAGCCGCTGGGTCCAAGTAGGGTGGTCATCTGACCGGTCGGGAATCCGAGATTTATCGAATCCAGGGCATGGATGTCTTCACCGTAATATTTGGTGATATTGCGGACCTCGACAATATTGTCTTCGGTGGATGCGTTTTGATCAGGCATTTGCGCTACAGCTGCTGTGGACATCAGTGACCCTTTTTCTTTTCTGGCCGGAAGTATTTGACTTCAGCAACTTCCAGCAATCCGAC
>JBCCEP010000052.1:0-15109 GCA_039030215.1 Pseudomonadota bacterium | reverse complement strand
TCACAAGCTATTGCCTATGGGGAATCATCGGATGTCTTTAAGGATAAAGCAGTGGCTACAGCAGAGCCCTACAACCTTGAAAAACCTGTTTCAGGTGGAGGCATCTAAAACTATTCAAACCGACGACGTGGCCGCCCTCCACGCAAGTCTCCTCCAGCTGAGCTGGATCCCAGGAAGAAGGAGAGCCCTATCTCTAAGGTATGAAAACTTGCATACCGAATTGGCGGCTGTTGGCGATCAGTTGGGCTTTGAAATTTCCTTGAAGGCTAGAGCCAAGACTGGATTTCGAATGACAGTAGATGTCACTGAACACCAGAAAAATCTAATATATGACGCCTTTGCCAGCTCTAATTTTTATACGGGTTATACAGCCAATTGATGCCTGGTCCGGTTCCGATACTTCTGACCGGCAACGCAATGTTGTTCCAATAAACACGAATGCTTAACCATATTCGTCCATGATTGA
Organism: Pseudomonadota bacterium; assembly: GCA_039030215.1. GTDB lineage: Bacteria > Pseudomonadota > Alphaproteobacteria > Rhizobiales > Rhizobiaceae > BOKV01. Next base: position 14,643 of record JBCCEP010000052.1, on the reverse strand, counting down.
TTCGCTGGGGCAACAGAGTCGGTTGTTAGAATTGATCCATCGAATTTCGACAACCGACTCATCTATTTCCTCAAATTGTTAGCCGCCAGAACAGCAGACTCCCGCAAAGCAAACCCCGCTAAAAACTGCGTTCACCAAATTCTGCTAGCTCGAACCGGTCTTTTTGAAATCTTCATATTTCTTGCGCGTCTCTTCATTCATCGGATAGAGGCCGGGTAGTTTTTCACCGTTTTCCACCTCGTTAACGATCCAGGCTTCCATTCTTTCCTGTTCCGGAGCCTCTTCCAGAACCGCGTCCAATAGAGCACTCGGAATAACCACCGCGCCGTCATCATCTATGACGACAATATCGCTGGGAATGACCGCCACCCCGCCACAACCAATCGTCTCCTGCCATCCCACGAAAGTAAGACCAGCCACCGAAGGCGGTGCGGATGTACCACCACACCAGACAGGCAACCCCGAGCCTATGACACCAGCCTTGTCCCGAATGACCCCGTCCGTTACCAGACCCGCTACGGCACGCTTATGCATTCGTGCGCATAATATGTCGCCAAAGATTCCTGCGTCCTGGATACCCATGGCGTCTACCACCGCTATACAACCAGCGGGCATCTCCTCGATCGCAGTGCGTGTCGAAATCGGAGAGCTCCACGAGGCTGGTGTTGCCAGATCTTCGCGTGCAGGAACAAACCGCAGGGTAAAGGCGGGTCCGACAATTCTGGATTGACCTTCCACTAGAGGCATTGCCCCCCTGATCCAGACATTGCGCAAACCCTTCTTGAGCAGGATTGTTGTCAGAGTGGCAGTGGATACTTGCTTGAGTGTTTCAATCTGTTTTTTCGTAAGCGCCATTTCAGCAATCTCTCATTACAATTCAGTTGTTCCGGATATAGCGTTCGGGACAATTTCTGGAAACTCCCCTCTTCACCATCGTTACAAATGAAACGTTCGCCGGGCTGCGCTGTTACCTCGGTGAAATACTCCCCTCCCACTTGATCCTCACAAATGACAAACGCATTCATCCAACCAGTGGGAGAAATCCGATGAACATTTCCAGTATTATCAAGGTCGCCGTCATTCTCGCCGGCACAGCAACTGCGATCACAGGCACAACCTCGATTGCCTTTGCGGGCAACGATCCGACATCAGGCCGCATCCAGCAAAGACAAGCCCAGGCACAACAGCAATATCACGAGTGCGCGGGATTTGCCTTGCGTGTCTACAGGGCAGCTCTTGAACAGGCGGGCACAAATTCTGCCAAGAGGCGCGCTGCAGAGAACCACTACCATGGCAATCTCGGCCGCTGTCGCAACCAGTATCTCTGATACGCAATTCCCGTCGTAAGATTTCCACGGCGCTTGAATGCGCCGGGGAAATCCTTCAATCACCCATTCCATCGGCTGATGCGATGGCAATCACCAGATTTGAAATTCTAGTTGGCCGCTGCTTCCGTCACCAGCTTGTCAAAGAGCTGGTCGAGTTCTGTCGCAAGTTCGCGCAGCTTGTCGCCGCCCTCATCCATATAGGGAGCAAAAACATGCGAGGGGGTCTTGTAGGAAAGGTCGGCAGTACCGTCCTCATTTTCGGTAATGTAAACCCGAATGGGCGCCTCAATACCTGCGGCAACGCTTGCATCAAGCATGCGAACTGCAAAGCGTGGATGATATAATCCAATCACCATATTGCCGGGTATCGTCTTGTCCAGAACCGCTTTGGCACCCAGCGTTGCTGACGCCTTGGCCACAACACCAATCTTGTTTGCTTTGGCCGCTTCCGGCACGCGCTCTACAAGATCAGCATAGGAATGAGATGACTCGACGACCACCCACCCATCCGGTGTATTGAGCTCGGCGCGTGCTGGCTTGTCGGCAATTAGGAAGGCCGCAACTACCAAAACCGCCAATCGGGATAAGCCGTTGATGAGTGCTCGCATGGTATTCTTTCTCCCACATTGATTACCCTGCCAGCTTGCAACTCATCGGTATGAAAATGGAGTCACAAATCGGTGACCTAACGAAGCAATAATGCTGTCGGTGGCGTTCAACTTGAATCAGAACTTTAACTTCAAGAATACCGGGCGCATCTGAAGCCGAAGGGTCAATTATCATCGACTGTTGCGCCGATTCAGTTTATCGCCCAACTGAATCAATCTGTCATGATTCCGATGTAAACGATTCAAATGAATCAGGTTTTTCCTCATTACCGCAAAAATTCAACGTTCCATTCAGTGAGCTGGGCAGATTAGCAGTTCCCGTTTCCGGAAGCGTACTAACACTGAACTTTCCAGATTTTGAGAAATCACTTCAACTAATTTTGCGGATTTTGAACACACCCAAGGACGCCCCAATTCCGCACATTTCCAGACAAGATACAGCATCACCCCTGGTCACTTTCGGTCATTCCGTAGCCCTGGAATTTCTCAATAACATCGGCAATTTGCTCATCGCTCAGTAGCGGCGGATCACCCAGTTGCAGGCAACCGTGATATTGCCGCGCAAGCGTTTCAAGTTCCTCCGCAAGCCAGAACGTCTGCTCGATATTGGCGCCGGCAGCTATCATGCCGTGGTGGCCCAATAGGCATGCATTGCGATCTTCCATCGCCTCCAGCGCATGATTCGAAAGTTCTTCCGAACCGTAAATGGCGTAGGGCGCACAGCGGATCGTTGGACCCCCAAATATAGCAATCATGTAATGGATCGCAGGAATTGCCTTGCCCATGATTGCAAGCGTGGTGCAGTAGTTTGGATGGGCATGGACTATTGCATTCGTGTCCGGGCGCGATGCCATGATATCCCGGTGAAACCGCCATTCGCTCGATGGTGCCCAGGGTCCATGTGCAGTACCATCCATTTCCAGAAACATGATATCGACGGGCTTCAAACTTGCATACGGACGGCTGCTTGGCGAAATAAGTAACCCTCCCTTATGGCGGATACTGATATTTCCTGAGGTTCCCTGGTTGAGCCCGGTACTGTTCATCTTCAGGCAATGATCAATGATCGCCTGTCGCTTGCTCAGTTCTTCATCGCTGAAACTCATCCATTCATCCTGTCTGTTATCGTCTTCCGTTTGCGATTTTTTCGGAGTCAGGCAGCCGCCTCAGAGAAAGCATTGCCCAGACCCCGATTGCAGGTCCGGGAGCCAGGATGACGAAGCTCCATTGCCAGCTGCCTAATGCATCAGCCAGAACCGGCACGAGCCAGAGTGTAATGATGGTGATCAGAAATCCGACACCCATCTGGAATGCCAGTGCCGAACCGACCAGGGATTGATCGGACAATTCGGTGACGGCTGCAGTAAATTGGGCACTATCACCTACAACCGTCAACCCCCAAATCGATGCGATCAGCACAAGCAACCAGGTTGGCCCGTCAAAGGCAAAGCCGATTATCAATGCGCAAGTTCCCGATACGGCCATGCAAAGCGCGGTCGTATAACAACGCCCGATGCGATCGGCCAGCCAACCCGCCACGACCGAACTGGGCGCACCCAGTGCAATCACCGCAAACGCCAAATAGCTTGCGGCTGACACCGAACCGATATGACCCGCAGCAAATGCAGCGGTGCCAAAGGCCAATATCCAGCCCCACAGCGCATAAAGCTCCCACATATGGCCGAAATATCCGATGTTTGCGAGCATGACCGGACGGTTCCGGATAATCTTGCCGATTTGGCGTGGATCAACATGCGTTCGGGAAAACGGATAGGGACCTTCCCGTAGCATGAAAATAAAGATCAGCGATGCCACAATGCAAGCTGTGGAACTTGTCGAAATAACCAGACGCCAGTCGAAACTGGCGCCTAGTGCCCGGATCAGATGAGGCAGTGCAGAGCCAAGGGTCAATGCGCCGACCATCGCTCCCATCGCCAGGCCGCGCCCGGTCTGAAACCAGGTCGCAACAAACTTCATCGCAGGAGGATAGACCAGCGCAAGCGCAATTCCGGTCAGAAACCGCACCATGATTGCTTCGGTCGCACCGAGATCCAATAACAGCAGTCCATTCGCCAGACCTGCCGCCAGCGCGGCGATGGACATCAGTGTTGTTGTACGAAAAATGTCCCCGATCGACAGCAGGCTGGAAACCAGCGCACCGACGACAAAACCAAGTTGAACGCCATTGGTCAGCCAGGCGGCTTCCGCCGGGCGCAATGAATACACTTTCACCAGTTCCGGCATCACCGCTGTCGCAGAAAACCAGGTAGTCAGTGTCAGTATGACTGCAACAGCAGTCACCGCCAGCATTGCCCACCGATTATCTGCAGTGGCAGGCACCTACAACCCCTCTAAAGCCATGGTGTAGGTCGTGGCAGTACCTTCAACACAAATGTCACCCTCGCTATCCGTTACAGATACTTTCATCTGGCAGATCGGCTTGTCATCGCGCACTGCGGTGATTTCGACCCGCCCGGTGATCGTTTCGCCAACGCCTACTGCCTTCAGGAAGTTGAGGTTTGTGTTCAGGAAAACCGTGCCGGGTCCCGGCATATCTTCCGCTACGCAGGCGTTCAGGATCCCAGTTGTAACGCCACCCTGCACGATCAGTTTGCCGAATGGTGTTTTTTTCGCAAGCGCTTCATCAAAGTGCACCGGATTCCTGTCGCCGGTCATTTGGGTGAAGGCTGTAATGTCCTCGACGCACGTTGTCCGGCTGCGCTCGGCAGAGTCACCAACGGCAGGCTTTCCATTGGTGACTCCGACCCATCCATCCTTGGGTTTTTGGCTCATTGTCTCTCTCCAACATTCCAGGCATCAGCAACTACCCTGACCTTTCCTGTTTAAGAGATTTTAGGATACTTGCTAAGCAGCTTTCTTCACGCTGCCTTCTCTATCCTCGACAATTTTCTTGACGCTGACAAAGTCTATCTTGCCTGAGCCAAGCACAGGTACCTTGCCAACGCAAATCTCTGCAGGAACCATTATGTCCATGGCTCCCTTCGATTTGGCATAATCAAGAAAGTCTTTCCGGTTGGCGTTCTCGGCATCCGTCAAGAGAACCAGCCTTTCTCCCTTGCGGGCATCCGGAACGCTCGCAACTGCCGACAGGGCATCTGGCCACAACTCGCCAGCCAATTGCTCGACTGCAGCAAGGGAAACCATTTCACCTGCGACCTTGGCAAAGCGTTTTGCCCGGCCTCGGATCTTGATGAAACCGTCCTCGTCAATGGTGACAATATCCCCGGTATCATGCCAACCGTCAGGTAATGGCTTCAACACGCCAGGATCCTCGGCCAACAGGTAGCCCATCATCACATTTGGACCCTTCACGAATAACCGGCCACCTTCATCGACACCAGGCACCTTCTCGAGGCGATACTCCATTCCGGGCATGATACGACCGACTGTGCCGGACTTGTTGTACATGGGCGTATTGATGGATATCACCGGTGCGGTTTCCGTGACGCCGTAGCCCTCCAGGATCCGGATCCCGAACTTCTCCATATAGGTTTCGCGCGTTGAAGCCTTTACCGGCTCCGCACCTGCAAAACAGTAGCGGATCGAACGGAAATCATAGGGATGGGCAGTACGGGCATATCCATTCAGGAAAGTATCCGTACCGAAGATGATCGTCGAATTCGAACCATAGATCAGTTCCGGAATGATCCGGTAGTGAAGCGGCGAAGGATAGAAATAGACCGGTACACCCGAAATCAACGGCAGGATCGTGCCTGCGGTCAATCCAAAGGAATGGAATACCGGCAACATGTTGAACACCTTGTCGCCCTGGTTGAAATCAATCCGAGCGGCTGCCTGCGCAGCGTTAGACAGGATATTCCGATGGCTGAGAACAACACCCTTAGGCGTACCCTCCGACCCCGATGTAAACAGGATCACTGCCGGATCATCGGCCTTGCGGGCTACACGCGGCGAGTACTTTCGTAACATTCCGCCCAGCTTGTCCTTGACGCTGAATGTCTCGCGTAGTTCATCCAGCCAGACGATCGTGACGGCTTTGGACAACTCCTCCACAATGGCCTCAAGCTTGCCTTGCTCCACAAAAGCACGGGAGGTCAGGACGCTCTTGATTTTTGCGCTCCTGCAGGCAGACAGAATATTGGCGGCACCGGCGGTGAAATTCAGCATTGCCGGCACCTTGCCTGCGGACATTACGCCCAACACTGCAGCGGCGGTTCCATTTGCATTCGGCAACAGGACACCGATATTTTCCTGATCAGGGAACATCTGCTTGAAACGCGCACCCAATACGGCAGCACCTGTAAGCAGCTTTCCATAACTCAAGGAACCGGAAAGCGGATCCTGCACGGCAAGTTTGCCACTGCCCCGCTCCTTGGCTGTTTCGATGACTTTCTCAAGCACGGTCTTGTCAATGTCGGTTGTATTGAAAACCAATTGCGACATCGTTTGGTAAAGGCTTGACCCGGCTGCTGCACGGCGTTTGCGGCCACGCAACTCCTCATCGACAGAAAGTTTGACGGGCTCCATGATCTTGACCGTAACCTTCGGGAACAGCCTGCGCCGGACCTGGCTTGAGGCAAGACGCGAGAAATAGCTCTTCTCAAGACCTTCAATTCGAACCGGTACAACCATCGACCCGGTCTTGTCCGCAACCATGGCTGCACCATCATAGACCTTCATCAGGCCACCGGTCACCGTGATACGCCCCTCAGGGAATATAACCAGCGGATCGCCAGCATCGACGGCTTTGATCAGCGTTCTGATTGCCATCGGTTTGGACGGATCAAGCGGCAAGAAATTACACATCTTGAGGAACGGTTTTGCCCACCATCTTTTGGAAATATTGTGATCCACGGCAAATACCGGCTCTTCCTCGGTCAGTGCCAGCGCCAGCGGACCATCCAGAAAGCTCACATGGTTAAGCGCAATGATTGGCGCATCACCGGCCTTCTTGATGTTTTCAAGGCCCTGGACCTCAAGCCGTAGAAAGGCACGGAAGATGATCGAAACAAAATCGCGAAACGCATTTGTCGGCAGGTAGCGAAGCATTAGCCAGGCTGCGATCGCATTCAACGCCGCCAAACCAAAGACCAGCTGTGCAACACCACTGCCCTGCGACTGCAGGACGGCGACAACAAGCCCGCCAACGGTCATGAATCCGGCCGAAAGGATATTTGCCGCGGCAATGATCCTGGCACGGTGATTATCCTCTGCCCAGGCCTGGATCGCGGTGAAACTCGGCACCGCCATAAACGCACCAGCAATTGCAAGTCCGGCAAGATCGATTCCCACACGAACGGTTCCCGGATTTGCAAAGAATTCCGAAAGGGATGCTGCAACCGGAACGGCTTCAAGGCTGGAAAGCGTCCAGGCCAGATCCAGTCCGAATAAAGCAATCAGCAGGGCACCAACGGGAACCGGAAGCAGGACAACCCGTCCAGCCGACATCCAGGCAGCGATCGCAGAACCGACCGCAATAGCAATTGCAAATACTGCAAGATAGGCAGTTACCGCCATTTCGTTGCCGCCCAGCAGTTCCTTCACCATCGTCGGCAGTAAGGAAAGCACGACAGCACCAACCAGCCAGAACCAGGCGGCCATCAAGCTGGCACGAAAAATCTTGCTGTTTCCACGAAGTTCGCGGACCAGAGACCAGGTCGACCGGAATATATTCTTGTCGACGACAAGATCTGGCGCGGCACGTTTCGTTGACGGGATATACCGGCTGGCCATCCAGCAAACGACGGCAAAGCCCATCATCATTGGGCCGAAAACCAAAACATTCACACCACCGACCGAAGCAAGGCCGCCAACAATGGTTCCACCGAGAATAGCGATGAATGTCGCCGCCTCGATCCAGGCATTGGCCTTGGGCAGCTCTTTTGTTTCCAGGTGGTCAGGCAAAATGCCATATTTGATGGGCCCGAACAGCGCCGAAATGACGCCGAACAGGAATAGTGATGTCATGAGCACCGGTATCGAAGAAAACCCTATTCCGACAACGGCAACAGCAGCTGCACCGATCTCGGCGAGCTTTAGTTTTTCAGCAAGCCAGGCCTTGTCGAATTTGTCGGCCAACTGACCGCCAAGTGCAGATAAAAGCAGAAACGGCGCCATGAATATCGCGCCCGCAAGTGTGATCAAGGAGGCAGCTTCTGTTGTCACAAGCTGAAACAGGATCAATAAAACGAGTGTGTTCTTCAGAAAATTATCATTGAACGCCGAAAGGAACTGGGTCCAGAACAACGGCGCAAAACGTTTTGAAGTAATCATATTGGTTTGCATTGCTGCTTCTCCCTAATATGCGTGCCCGCCCGACTACTTAATACATCTTGCTTGAAAAACGATTAAGTAATCAGGCGGGAGTTTACCTATCTAGCTTGATTGGGTCTGGTTGACTTCCATCAGCAGCTTCTCTGTCTTTGCATCCTCTATCTTGTGGATGAGACGTTCTGCTTCCGCATTGTCACGCATTGTTTTCGTGACGGTGATCGAAGTGTGCACCAGCATGATTGCCGACATTGCATAGAAGCCTTTCGCCGCAAAGGTCGCATCCATGAAGAAGATGCCCCCACCCATCATCGCCGCCGCAACGACGAAGCTCGCGATTGAAAAGTTCTGCCATGCGGTTGAATGTCCGGTAAATCTCTCGCTCATTTGATTGATCCTTTCCTAAGCGTTTGGTGAGAAGTTTTTGTTCAGTCGGACTTTGAAACACGTTTGCTCAGGCGTTCCAAAACATCATCTGCAGAGGTTTTCAGTGCTGCTCCGCAACCGGCTTCCGCCAGCTTCTCGATGATTTTGTCGGAGCACCCTTCATCGTCTAACTCGGCGATTGCCTCAGCTGTGGAATCGATCTGCTGTTGCCGGACACGAAGGCGCAACAAAGTCTCTTCGGCATCGGCAAGGGTTGAAAGCGCAACTGGTTCCCCCTCCCCGCGCATCCGCTGCGTCTTGTCCGTGACATCGGCAATTCGCTGACCGCGGCGTAGTTCGCGCAACCTGGTTTCTGCCCCACGGACCTGTCTTTTCAGACGGTCGATTTCGGTTTGAAACCGGGAAAGCGCTTCCTTGGAGGTGTCGCGCTCGGCCTCAAGCAGCGCGATTGTCTCCGCAGCTTCCTGGGCGATTTTCTTTTTGCCTTTTTCAAGAGCAATTACAGTCCGTTCCTCAAGATCATTTAGCCGTGAAACGATCTGGTTATATTGCTCTTCCTCCTGCTTGTTTTGGGCAATCGCAATCGCAACCGCCTTGCGCGCGGATTGGACTGCCCGGGCAGAATCGTTGATTTGCTGGCGCAGGATTGCAAGCCCGTGCCTATCGGCGAAACTCTCCGCAGCTTCGTTCGCAGTACCGCGGATCAGTGCATAAAATAGTTTGATCATCTCGCTATCTCCGTTTATGAACATTGTTCATGAACACAAGATAGAGAGTAATGAACAATGTTCAAGAAAAAAATGAACATTGTTCAAAATTGGGATTTGATGGTTAATGAGCGGAAAACGGGAAGCGAAGAAGGAAGCTCTCAGACAGGCGATAATAAATGCAGCCCGTCAGAGGATCGCTGAATCAGGCCTGGATGAACTCCGCGCGCGCGACATAGCAAAAGATGCCGGTTGCGCTGTCGGTAGCCTTTATACCGTGTTCTCAGATGTTGATGACGTGATATTGCACGTGAACTCTAGCACACTGACTCAGTTGGGATCGGTGATGGAAGCGGCCTCGAATAGTGCCGATTCACCACAGGAAGTCCTGGTCGCGCTCACTGTCGAATACCTCAAATTCGCAACTGAAAACCGGAATATCTGGGCAGCCTTGTTCAATCATCGATTACCTGAAGGTGCCCCTGCCCCCGAATGGCATGTGGCAGAACATCTGGTCCTGATGCGTTGGATCGCAATTCCGCTTGCAAAGCTGCGTCCGGAACTGGATGAAAAGGCGCTTGCTGTTCAATCCCGCATCCTCTTTGCGGCGGTGCACGGGATAGTTTCCCTCAGTCTGGAAGGCCGTTTCGTGGCAGTCAGACGCCGGGATATCGAAACCCAGCTGGTCCAGTTTATCAACGACATCATCCGCGGATTTGAAAAGGAATGACGATCCGAACCGCCGGAATTAGTTCGCGTCATGACAATAGTCCAAAGACAGGGAACGATCTCAGACATTTGTACGTCTAAGCGATAATTTACTTCATTTGCCGGTCGGTGCTAGGAATCGAAGTTTAGAATGGCCTTTATCGGTGATACCCATAGCTGAACAATGACGGAAATTATGGATTGCAACTCGAAAGCCTGATCGACTCCTTTATCGTCATGTTGGCGCTGATAGGATCTGCCGTATGGCTGCGGAAGCGTTCGGTGGTAAAGGAAGGCGAACAGGCCGTGTTCGCGCGCCTTGTGACCGACTTCGCCCTGCCTGCCCTGATTTTCCTCAGTTTGAGCCGCGAGCCGATAGACCCTTCCAAATTCAAACTGGCTTTTGCCTTGTTCCTGGCCATTGCAATTGTCATGGTCATCGCCTGGATTATCGGCAGTTGGATGCGCCTCGAGCGCCGTGTCCTGGGATCCGTAATTTTGGTGGCAGGTGTCGGCAGCACCTCCACGCTTGGATACTCCATTCTTCAGAATATCTATGGCGACAACCCTGAAATAATGAGCGAAATCGTCATCATTGGCGAAGTGGGCGTAATCCTGCCACTCATGACCGTCGGTGTGGCAATTGCCAGTTATTTTGGTGGCTCCCAGGAAGAAGTGAGCTTACGCGATGCCGCCCTGAAATTCGTTCGTTCTCCGATCGTCATTGCACTTCTCCTGGGACTGACAGCATCGGCCATCGGAATTCCGCAGGATCACCGTGCCGTGGAATTGCTGAACAACGTCCTCAGGATCGCGAGCAACTCTCTGACATTCCTGGTCGCATTTACCATTGGCCTGATGTTACGGCCGATATCGCTTGCCCAGATCGCCTATCCACTGTTGCTGGTTAGCATATTGAAACTGATTGTCGAACCGCTCCTGGCCGGCGTTATTGCCAACTTGATGGATCTGCCTGAATTAGAAGAGAACATTCTGATTCTCGAAGCAGCAATGCCTTCAGGCGCACTGGCCGCAGTCATCGCTGCGCGCTATGGCTGCGACGCGGCCATCGCCTCGGCACTTCTCGTCGCAACGTTTGCGCTTAGCCTGATAGCGATTCCGGTAATCGGCTACATAGCCCTGTAAGTTGTAATTTTGATCGTCTGAAGAGAGTGGCCCGCAGCAGATAATGCATGCCGCAGGCCCAATGATTGGATAGAAAATCAGGCCTTGGCCTGTTCACCATCAGCCAGCGCGGCTTTCAAACGTTCTTCCTGTTCATTCGACAGCGACGTTTTCAGCACTTTCGGATTGAACGGCTCGATTTCCGGCAACACCTTGTCAGGCGTAGAATTCCTAACCAGCAGGAACAGCGCCGAATGCGAAACCGGAATGGTTGAACCGAGATCCTTGATGAATTCGTCATTGATCCCGAAATCCGCAAGTGATCCGGACAATGCACCCATGCCAGCACCGGCGAGACCGCCAACGGCCATACCCGCCAGTGGGTTCAGAACAAGCAATCCGGCGAGCGCACCAATAAGCATTCCGGTGCCTGCTCCGCTTGTCGCACCAAGTGCGGTCATGTTTACCGCCTGTTTGATTTGCACCTTGCCGTCTGCATCGCGAATAACGACGCACGCATCCTCCAGATCAACCAAATGCTCCTTTTGCATGGCGCGTAACTTTGTAAGCACTTCGTCCGCTGACTGCACGCCATCAAATCCCAAAACGATAAGATCGCTCATTACTGAAACCTCGGGGTAATGTGTTTTTGTTGAAACGGATATTTGCCATCCGCATTGGAAGATCGACGTTACATGAAACAATGTGACAATGGAATGACCACGATTTTCGGAAATCGATAATGTTTCTTTGCGCCTTTTCAGTTGCACCGATGGCAAAACACAGTCATACGACAGTGATAATTTGAAACTATTTCAAGCAAGAATAACGTCTCGATCTGGCAGCAACCATATACTCGATGAGATTACGGAACAGAACAATGGCCGTTGTAATCTATCACAATCCCGATTGCGGAACTTCCCGCAACGTGCTCGCGATCATCCGGGCCGCCGGCTATGAGCCGACAGTGGTCGAATATTTACAGGCTGGATGGTCGAAACCGCAACTATTGGGCTTGTTTGCCGCCACCGACTTGAACCCCAGCCAAGCATTGAGGGTATCGAAATCACCTGCCGAGGAAATGGGCCTCACAGACGAGTCTGTATCCGACGAACAGCTTCTCAGTGCGATGATTGAACACCCGATACTCGTCAACCGCCCGATTGTCTGCACGCCGAATGGCGTTCGCTTGTGCCGACCGAGCGAAACAGTTCTCGACCTGCTCGATCAATATCCACCAGGGCCGTATGCCAAGGAGGATGGTCAATTGCTGATCGATAACGAAGGCCGGCGGGTGATCTAGTGGCGACATCTTGTAGTTCGAACCCAAAATCACCCGTTAGTAGCAGAGCTTGATAATCCGAGATGACTTTATGAAACTTGCCCATTTTGCAGCCGGAATTTTTGTAATTCTCCTGATATCCATTCCTCTTTTGATCTGGCTCTATCCGTCACCCGAGGATTCGGCATCCGCTTTGTTTGAAGAACAATACCGCGAAATTGCATCTCCAGAGCATTATGGAGCACTTCAGTCACTTCGATGCACGCCAAAGGGCGGATACTCATTGCTGGCAAGAAGTTTCGTCTATCGATGCAATATTTCTACGGTTTGCGGAGAAGAAGTTACGCAGAGAATCGATGTGGACAGGGTCTTGGGAACACGGACAGGATCAGAACCATTTTATATGAAGTTCGCACAAAGCTGCACTGAAATCCTGAACGAAGAAACCGCAGCCGAAGCCGCTGCTGAGAATGATCAGGATGGATAGGTCAGCATTGTTGATAAACCCCAAATCCTATCATCTGCCAGCCTTGGCCACCGCATAATTCTTCTTCTTTGACATTTTGCCAATGCCGGGATTGAAGCTGTTTGTCGGATCACAGCATTTGTAGTGGTCGGCCAGATCCGGTTTCGCGGCATAAAGATGACCGACATTGTGCTCGGCAGGATATTCGGCACCACGCTTGTCCAGAAGTTTCAGCATTTCGGATTTTAGAGCGCCGGTATCGACACCCTTTTTGACAACATAGTCCTGGTGCATGACATGGCACATGAAGTGTCCGTAATAGAGTTTGTGCACCAGCTTGTCTTCGATCTCTGCCGGCAGATGCTCATACCAATCCCGGTCGTCGCGGCGTAACGCGATATCGAGCGGGAGGATGTCTTCTACTTCCTGACGATGGATCGCCATATATCGAACGGCAGCTCCGGCAGCCGCAAAGCGATGAAGACCGGCGATCTTAGCCTCGCGATCGGAACACTCGAAATAGTCACCTTCCCGGTTACCGAAATATTCGGCCAGATAGCGTGCGGCCTCGCCAATGCCCTCGTCCTGCATCTTCAGGATCAGGTGATGGCGATAGCGATCCCGAAAGGCAGTCATTTTCTTCGGCAGAACAGTTGGCGCAAGACGTGAAACCAGCTGCATGAATCGATCGGTAAAACCGTCCATCATCGGCACTTTCTTCAGCCAGGCATCCACCGTGCCCTTCATCGCAAAAAACATGGGCAGCCTGTCAGTCCCAAACCAATCGATCATCATCACCGTGTCCTTGCCGTATTTCTCGGTGATGTCGAAAACCTCGCGTTCCATGTATTCGGCGGAGACCGGTAGCGATTCGAACTTCGCGAGGATGTGACGGCGTAAATCGGTCAAATCCTCAACTTCGTTGGTTCCGATATAGAAGGTCTTTTGCGCGTGAGATTTCGGGTAGGTATCGAGGCGGACAGCAAAGATGCCCAACTTGCCTGCACAACCGGAAGCCTCGTACAGTCGGCGCTTGTCTGCATTAAATCGCGCCGGTGATGGCGCTTCGATATCGCGGACCTGCTCAACATAATCGGTGGCCGATGCCTTGCGATTGGTCGGTTTGATCTCCCGGTTGAATTCACCTGTTTCCAGCCGGGTCAGAATTTCTTCCGGCGTCTCGCCCAATTCAATGCCCAGATGATTGACCAGCCGTAGATTGCCATCGCTGCCAAGCTGGGCATAAAGCGCCAGCTCGGTATAGGCAGGCCCACGCTCGACCAAAGACCCCCCGGAATTATTGCAGACGCCACCGATGATTGAAGCACCAATGCAGGATGATCCGATCACGGAATGCGGCTCGCGCCCCTTGGGCGTCAGCATTTTCTCCAATGCAAACAAGGTCGCACCAGGAAATGCGATGATTTGTTCACCTTCGCCTAGCGGAACGATCTTTGCCATGCGTTGGGTGTTGATCAGTACGACATCGCGGTCATAGCTGCCATTCGGTGTCGAACCTTCTGTCAATCCGGTATTGGCGGCCTGCATGATAACGATCTTGTCTGCGGCAACACATGTCTCGAGTATCTTCCACTGTTCCAATAGCGTGGCGGGACGGATGACACACAGCGCCTCGCCTTCCCCGGACCTGAACCCACGCCGAAATCGTTCGGTAGCCCGGTCTCCGACAATGACATGGCGAGAACCGACGATGCCTTTGAACGTGGTGATCAGGTCGGCATCGGTCATGCGGCTACCTGTTTTCCAAGGTGAGGCGCTG
>JBCCEP010000051.1:0-15169 GCA_039030215.1 Pseudomonadota bacterium | reverse complement strand
TTGGCGGAGGTTAAATCGCATAGAATGTATAGTTAGGAAGTTTAGAGTGTCGTAAAGACTTTCACCTTTACAGCAAATCACTGGACAGTCTGGCGGTGTGCATTTCTGTGCGAGGAAAATTACGCTAGTCTCTGACCAGCATGACAGACGATTCACGCAAAAAAACTGGCAGGGGCGGCCTGGCAAATCTGGGTCGCGGGGCCTGGACCCTGCCATTGTTCATTGCGATGGTAATCCTGATTTCGCTGGTGATCGCCCGCCCGGTCGAGAATTTCTACCGTGACATCTTAATGGCCGCGGTCTCGCCCTTCACCGAACCTGACCAGGACATCGTTTTTGTCACGGTTACTGAAGAGACGCTGGAGGAATTTCCCTATCGCTCCCCGATTGACCGGGGGTTTCTGGCCGATCTGGTCGAGCATATTGCCCAGGCCGGACCGAAGGCCATCGGGCTGGATATCCTGTTCGACCAGCCGACCGAAGCGGACAAGGACCTGCGCCTTGCTGAAGTAATTGGCACCAGTCCGGTACCGATCGTGATCGCTTCGGCTGGCGTCGAGGACGGGCTGTCGCAAAGCCAGGCAGACTATCTGGCAGAATATGCACCCGGTACGGCCAGGGGCCTTGCCACGTTGGGCCGTGATTCGTTTGATGGTGTAGTCAGGGATTATTTTGCAGGCCGACAAACCGGAGAGGAATTTGTACCCGGGTTTTCGTCGGCCTTGGCTCAGGCCGCCGGCGCCGGACGATCCGATGAACGCCAGGCGCTGGTTTACTACCGGACTGATGCATCCGAGCCCTATCCGTTCCCGGCCTATCCAGCGCATGCCGCGAAATTGCTGCCAAGCGAATGGTTTGCCGACAAATTCGTACTGATCGGCGTTGATCTGCCGCTTGATGACCGGCATCGGACACCGTTCGCGGCGCTGATCGGGGTCAAGGACGGCACCTTGCCGGGTGTGGTCATCCACGGTCACAAGCTGGCGCAAATATTGAACGGTGACCGCTCATCACCCGCCGGACCAATCATAAACGGGGCAGGGTTGTTGGTCACACTGTTGCTTGCCTGCTGGCTGGCATGGCGTCCCTTGCCGGTATTGATCAAGCCGATTGCAATCAGCGCGGTCATTTTAGGCTATTGGGTATTGTCTGTTCTGGCTTATGCCAGGTGGGCCGTTCACATACCCGTCGTTGCCCCATCGATCATCATAGCCGGTATCGCGGGCGCGGTTTCCTTCGTAGCTTGGCGGCGAGATCGGCAGGAGCGCAGGTTCGTCGAGAGGGCATTCTCCCAATATGTCAGCCCGGCGGTCGTAAAACATATCGTCAAGAACCCCAAAATGCTGACATTAGGTGGCGAGAAGCGGGACATTACGTGTGTTTTCACGGATTTGCAGGGATTTACCTCCATCAGTGAAAAATTGACGCCAGAAGAGATCGCAACCGTGCTTAACGGTTATCTGGACAGTATCTGCAACTTGTTTGTCGAGCATGGCGCGACAATCGACAAGGTTATTGGCGACGCCGTGGTCGGTTTTTTCGGTGCGCCGACCGAGCAGGAAGATCAGGCTGACCGGGCTGTCTCGCTTGCACTGGCAGTTGACGGGTTGTCTGAGAAATTTCGCAAGGAAATGCAGGAAAGAGGGCTCTCGGTGGGGATTACCCGGATCGGTATTCACAGTGGGCCGGCAATTGTCGGAAATTTTGGCGGTGAACGGTTTTTTGACTATACGGCGATAGGCGATACCGTAAATACGGCAGCTCGTCTGGAAGGTGCCAATAAATATGTAGGAACGCGCATCTGTGTGAGTGGAGAAACCGCAAAGCGATCAAATGCACACTTGTTCAGGCCATCAGGCACCATATACCTGAAAGGAAAGGTGACTGGAATTGAAGCATTTGAACCAATGGGCGATAATGTCGAACAGTCATGCCTTGAAGAATATGACCATGCGTTTGAACTGCTTCGCACGGGCAATAAGAGCGCTAAAAAGGCGTTTGCCGATCTCGTGAAACATCAGCCAGGCGACAGTTTGGCAGGTTTTCATCTTCGGCGACTGGAAAATGGTGAAACCGGGGCAGACATAGTCTTGAGCGAAAAGTAGGAGAACCGCCAATGCGTGGCTATTTGAAAAATACCGGACTTGCCGCAATTGCAGCGGGCATGATCCTGTATGGCGTGAGTTCCCCAGCGCTTGCAGGAAGCCAGTATGTTGTCGTCGCGGCCGATCCTCCAGCCCAGGAATATGCCCCTGGAAAGGTGCTGAATGTCGATGACACCATCAATATTCCCGAGGGCACCATCGTGACGCTGCTTGGTGAAGACGGCAGTGTCAATGCTATTCCCGGACCGGCTTCGATCACGGTAACCGAGGATTCGGTGGAAACCGTTGGCGCAAACAGCGAACCAGCCAAGGCCGAGCGCCGGTCGACCATGTCGAAAATCGCTGATCTGTTGTCCGGCGAACAGGAAAATGCCGATACGCTTGGCGTTGCCCGCAGCTTCGGCAATCGCCCGAAACCAAAGGGACTTGATGATCCGTGGGTGATCTCCATTCATTCAGACGGGGAAGGATGCTTCCGGAACAGCGAAATCAAGCTTGGTCGTAAATCCGACAAGGAAGCGCTGGGTATCGCGATCGCCGGTGATGATGAAAGCAAGCAGGTTGAGTTGACAATGCGCCAGGGCGTGTCCGAAGTCCTGCTGCCGGGTTCCGTCCCGATTGACAAGGGCGAGATTTTTATCAAGGCCGGGAGCAATCGCGCACTTGTCCAACTGCATTCCCTGCCTGCGGAGATCAATACGCAAAATCCGGTTGATCTGCTTGGATGGATGCTGGCTTCCGGGTGTGAAGGCCAGGCGGTTGCGCTGACCCGGCAATTGGTGCTTGAGGCTCAGTAGAACCAACTGACAAATTATTGCGCAAGAACCGCCAATTCACGGCAGGTTTTTCTCCCATTATCTCAAATAGGGGCGTATGATCCGCCGGAATCAGCGCTGCAACAGTGTGGAGAAACCGATGAACAAGCCAGAGCAGAATATTGAGAGACAGCGGGAAATCGTCCGGGCCAGGAAGCTGAGCGCGACCGTTGCACATGTGCTGATGGCGCAAGGTAAGAATTTTGTTTCGGAGCCTGTGGCGGAGCTTCCGCTAAGCTATGACGGTATCCGTGGTGATTTTCATGCCGGTCTTGTTCGATCCTCAGGAGGGCGCGAGCCCTGGTATCCGCGCGGTACCGAAATGCGTAATGAACGTCAGGTTTCAATTCTGTCTGTGGAAGAATTGGCGTTGATTGCCGACGATATGGGTCTCAAGGAAGTAAAGCCCGGCTGGATCGGGACAAATCTGGTACTTGAAGGAATACCGGATATGAGCTTCCTGCCACCCCGCACGTTGTTGATGTTTGATGGCGGCGTCACGCTGCGGGTGGATGGCTACAATGCGCCTTGCCGCATTGCCGGTGGTGAGATAGCCCGGCATGTCGGTGCGTCGAAATCGGGCGGGCCGCTTGGTGAATTGACAACGGGTGGCGAGGTGGACTGGACAAGCACGGATATGGCACTGGCATTCAAGGACGCAGCGCATATGCGGCGCGGGCTTGTTGCCTGGGTTGAACGGGAAGGCGTTATCAAGCCTGGAGAAAAACTCATGGTTAGAATTTGGGAACAGTGGATTTACTGAAGATCTAGCCTTCCATATTCCAGTCTAAACGAAACATATTTCTTCAATTGCCCCAATTCTGCCAGAAAATCGATAGTTTGCACTGCAATATCGAGTTTTGTGGAAAGATTTTTCTGTTATTTGCGATGGAATAAATAGTCGTAATTTTTCATTATGTTCTGCGCTTACCATCAAGCAGATTGGGAGTTTTTAATACCAGAATGTGCGCTGCAGCAACTATTCTGGATTGACGGCGATCTGTGAGTCCTTAAACTTTGGTCTTATATGCGGCCATGACCGCGACTAACAGGGAGCTCAATATGGAACTCGCCAGCAAGATGAATTTTCTGTTGGTTTGCGCAGTATTTGTTTTTATCGGCGCTTTGGTAATGGGAGTTTTTACCTAACCGACAAACTATTTGAAATGGCTGGTGCAAATGCACCGATGCCAAAGATTGATTAATGAACGGGGCGGCCATAGGCCGCCCCGATTGTTTGTACGAAGTGTTGGCAGTCCACCTATCAAATAGACGGATGTGTCCCTTGCGAGATTCCCAGTGAATCCTGGGCAATCAAATAACTCATAGAGAAATCCAGAATTTTCGATTTCCGTTATTGAATTGGCCGGGTTACGCTCCATTGTTCCGGGTTGGCGCAGTGGGATCAAGCAACTTGATTTACTGATGTTCCTAAAAATTCCACTCGTCGCCGGATGTCTGGACAAGGCAGGTCAACTGATCTGTTTTGCCCTGGAAATCAATGATTTGGCTTGCACCAAGGGAGAAAAAAATGAAAAATAACAAGCTGCCTAATCAGCGAAATTTGGCCATTGGCTTTGCGCTTTCTTTATCGACGGCTCTATCATCGGGATCTGTTCTTGCGCAGATCAAGCCGACCGAAGAAGCGGCCGAAAGCGGTTTTGCCACCAAATCCTATTCGCCCTATGCCAACCGGTCATTTCCCGCCCGACCACTTTGGGGAGACACTCATCTTCATACTGGGCTGTCGCTTGATGCTGGTGTCTTCGGCAACATCTTGCGACCAGCTGATGCGTGGCGATTTGCAAAAGGCGAGCAGATTACGTCTTCGACCGGGCTTCCTGTACGGCTGAGCCGGCCGCTGGACTGGATGGTACTGACCGACCATACCGACCTGATGGGTATCGCCACGGATATACAAAATGGCGCGCCGCAAATTCTGGCAACCGAGGATGGCCGTCTTTGGAATGAAGGTTTTAAGGCCGGGGGAGAGGAAGCCGGCAAGGCAGCGTTCGATCTGATAACCAAGTTCTCGCAGATGACGCTGCCGGAAGAGATTGTTACTGCCTACTCACCCGGCGCTGACGCGTTTTCCAATGTCTGGGAGGAAATCGTCGAGGCTGCTGAAGATGCCAACGATCCTGGAAATTTCACCGCTTTCATCGGCTTTGAATGGACTTCTGTTCCGAAAGGTTTCAACCTGCACCGTAATGTCATCCTGCGTGATAATGCCAATCGCGCACTTCAGGTCGTGCCGCCAGTAACGCAACCGCCATTGGGCGATACAGATCCCCACACGCTTTATGAATGGTTGGAGGCCTATCAGGAAAAAACCGGGGGGAGGGCTTTTGCATTCTCGCACAATGGCAATCTCTCCAATGGTTGGATGTTCCCGACGGAGGATACTTATCACGGGGGCAAGGTGGATGAAGAATATGTAAAGCTGCGCGCCAAATGGGAACCGCATTACGAGATTACGCAGATCAAGGGTGACGGTGAGGCCCATCCAGCTCTTAGTCCGGAGGATAAATTTGCCGACTATGAAAACTGGGATATCGGCAATCTGGATCTGACCGAATTGAAGAAACCGGAGATGCTGAAGGGTGAATATGCGCGTGAAGCCTTGAAGCAGGGCTTGGCGCTTGAAGCAAAATTCGGAATCAATCCCTACAAATTTGGAGTTGGTGGTGCCACGGACAGTCATACCGGGCTTACAACCGCCGAAGAGGACAATTTCTTCTCGAAATCGGTCAGTGTCGAGCCATCTCCGACTAGAATAGAACATCCCTTTATTGCCAGTGAACTGGGACGGATTGACGGTCACATGATCGTTTCTGCTGGCTACACGGCAGTATGGGCGGAGGAGAATACCAGAAAGTCTATCTATGACGCGATCAAGCGCAAGGAGACTTATGCGACGACGGGCCCAAGAATGGGCCTGCGCTTCTTTGGTGGATGGTCATTTGACGACGACGATTTGCGCACCCGTTCACCAGCCATTGCAGGTTATTCAAAGGGTGTTCCGATGGGCGGTGATTTGCGTCCAAGAGAAGGCGATGCGGCGCCCAGTTTCCTGATTGCTGCCCTTCGCGATCCGATCGGGGCAAATCTGGACCGTGTCCAGGTCATCAAGGGCTGGATGGACAAGGACGGCAAACTACACGAGAAGGTCTATAATGTTGCCTGGTCTGGTGACCGAAGTCTTGATGACCAGGGCAATCTGGAGGCAGTCGGAAATACCGTAGACCTGGAAACGGCTACATGGGCCAACACAATTGGGGCGTCTGAACTGCTCACCGTATGGACTGATCCGGATTTCGACCCTGAAGAGCGGGCCTTCTACTATACGCGCGTTCTGGAAATCCCTACTCCCCGGTGGGTTGTCTATGACCAGGTTCGCTTCGATATCGAATTGCCAGAAGAAGCGCAATTGATCCACCAGGAACGGGCTTATTCGTCGCCAATCTGGTACACGCCGGAAGGTTGAATTGTTCGATTGAGATTAGAAATTCAATAAGGAAGGCCGGGTTTTGCGCCCGGCCTTTTAATGTTGCAGTCCTGTCAAGGCCTTTCAGGCGGCAGCTTCCGTGTGTCCGTCATCGACGGGTTTTGCACGCAGACCCAGTAGGTGGCAGATTGCAAATGAAAGGTTCGACCGGTTCATGGTGTAGAAATGAAAGTCGGTCACGCCACGTTCGATGAGATCCATGACCTGGTCGGCCGCGACTGCAGCTGCCACGAGCGAAGCGGTTTGTGGGTCATCTTCCAGACCCTCGAACCGGTCGGCCAGCCAAATCGGCACATGGGTGCCGCAGCGCGAAGCGAAGGTTGAGACTTTCTGAAAATTGTGAACCGGAAGGATTCCTGGAACAATCGGAATATAAATCCCAGCCCGCCGTACGCGTTCTACATAGGCTTCATACAGATCATTGTCGAAGAAGAACTGGGTTATCGCCCGTGTCGCGCCATTCTCGACTTTGCGCTTTAGCATTTCGATATCGGTTGCAAAATCCGGGCTATCGGGATGTTTCTCCGGATAGGCTGAAACTATGATATCGAATCCGCCATGGGCGTGTATTCCCGCGCAAAGATGGGCGGCGTTCTCATAGGATTCGGGGCGGTATATAAACTCTTCGCCAGCTCCGCCGGACGGGTCTCCGCGCAGGGCGACAATGCTCCTGACGCCTGCTGCCCAATAATCCCGAACGACAGCATCGACTTCATTGATTGTGGCGTCCACGCAGGTCAGGTGACCTGCTACCTGCAGATCGGTGTCCTTGACCAGCCTAGCCACGGTGCGCATTGTCCGCTCGCGTGTAGAACCGCCTGCTCCATAGGTAACGGACACAAATTCCGGGCCAAGCGGCGCCAATCTTTGTACCGAGTTCCACAATGCTTCCTCCATCTTGTCGGAAGAAGGCGGGAAGAACTCAAACGATACGTTGATACCTGCATTCTGCAGGGAACGACGTGATATCCCCGGACCGGTCATTTTGTCAGATCTCCCTCGAATTGGGTTGAGATATTTGATGCATCTCCTGCCACGATCATCTGAGGATCGCGCGCCAGCCAGAGTGTCACCGTCATTTTCCGTTTGTCAGCCGATTGTTCGTCACTGATATTCTGCTCTGGTTTCAAGTCCACAATGTCCAGGACCTCCAGATTTGCATCTTCCAGCCAGTTCGAAATCTGCTCATGACTGAATCCCAATCGGCGATGCAGGTTTTCCTCCCGCAGGAAATCCAGATCATGCGGTGCGAAATCGACGATCAGCAATCTGCCGGACGGTGCAAGGGATCTCGCAGCCTCGCGGATGGCAGCAGCCGGATCGTCAAGAAAATGCAGAACCTGGTGCAGTGTAACCAGATCAAAGTGGCGTGCCGGTGTCGGAAGGACGAAAATATCACCCTGGCGTACCTGCACTCGCGACAAACCCGCAGAATCAAGGTTTGTACGGGCGATTGAAAGCATGTCGCGGCTGGCATCAATACCCACTGCGCGATTATAAAGTGTTGCAAACAACTCCAACAGACGGCCGGTTCCGGTTCCCAGGTCCAACATGTTCTGAAATGGCTTGTCACCGACAAGACGCAGCATTGCCGCCTCGACACGGCTTTCATCGACATGAAGTGATCTCAATGCATCCCATCTTGCGGCATTGGTCGAGAAATACTCCTCGGCGATGCGCGCACGGCGATTACGAACCGCTTCCAGTCGTTCCCGGTCGCGAACAATTTGTGAATCAGAGCGATCCAGTGCGTTTATGAGTTGGGTCACCATCTCTGCGCCGGAACCATCTTCGGCTGCACGGAAATAGGCCCAGGCACCTTCCTGATAGCGCTCGAGCAGGCCGGCTTCTGCAAGCAGACGTAAATGGCGTGAGATCCGCGGTTGCGACTGCCCCAAAATTTCGATCAAATCGGTCACCGTCAAATCAGCTTCCGACAATAATGCAAGAAGCCGCATGCGGGTGGTTTCCCCAGCCGCGCGGAGCAGGTTTACGGTATCGTCCAGGCCCAGATTTGGTTTTGTCAGCATTTCAGACTGTGTGTTTTCGTTGTTTTCCAATATTAGATAAAGATATCTTTATATCCTTTTAACGTTGCCTGCAAGTCGAGAAACAGTTATCGGCAAAAATATAGCTTTCGCCTCTTTCGAGATGAGATCCGTAGATTTATGCAAAAACTACCGCAAACAAGGCGGGTGAAAGAGATAAGGCAGCAATTGCGCCTGCTTTGCCCGCATATGCCCATGGCCGATTTCAATCCAGTATTGGAGCTGGCATCTGCCCGCCATTTGAGGCATTTGCCGCCATCCATTGCCTTGTGGCAGGCAGTTGGTGCGCATGTCCGCCATGTTCACACAGAATATGACAGTCTCCTGGAAGAAGGGCTGGATCGTGACGCAGCCAGGTATTTGGTTCGTGACGACATGAATGATGTTCTTACCGAATGGGGATGTGCTCGCCAAATTGACGAATTGGAGTAATCGAAGCGCAATTGTGCGCCTCCCAAGCAGCCCATGATCCCCTTGATTTAGTCATCAAGTAGCGTCACGCTATCTCGATCGTTCCAATCGACAGGAGCCAGCCATGCCGCAGATAGCCTCAGAAAATTCCTTTCAAACCGTCATCACGACATTTGAAATGACCCCAGGTACCTGCCAGGATTTGCTGGATGAGCTGGCTGATGCCTATGCCAGTTTCATCTCAAAGCAACCTGGTTTCATTGCGGCGGGACTGCATGTGAACGATGCACAGACGAGGATTGCCAATTACTCGCAATGGGAACGGCGTGAGGACTTTCTAGCCATGTTGCGGTCAGATGAAATGCGAAAACGCAATCGCAGGATCCATGATCTTTGTCGGTCATTTGAACCTGTGATGTATGACGTTGCAAAAGTCTTCTAATTCGCCGCTCGGTAGCCGACGGTGGTCTCAATGACTCAGTGAGGAAATTGATTTAATGATGTTTGGAGGAGTGGCGGTTACCGGTGGTGCCTGACTTGACCCATTCCTGAAGCAATTTTGGTGGAACGAATGTTCCTCCTGCCAGAACCAATTGTACCGCGCGAGCCAATAGTTCGGTTGACAGAGACGCTGGGAAGTAGCCCTTTATTCCGTTGCGCAGCGCGGCAAGCGCCAGATCATAGTCCTCGTCGTCAGTAAGCAGGATCACTGGAACCGGATCCAGGCGACGTTTCAATTTCATAAGATCGTCCTTGACGCTCTGCATGGCAGTTGAGGCCTCACCAATGGACATCAATATGCCGTCAGGTGAAGGACTATCGTCGAAAAATCCGTTTATGTGCGCAGTTTCGTGCAGCTTTATATCGGGCAGGATGGATTGCAAATTTCGGCAAACACATTCCCGAAAGAGTCTTCTGGTGTCGATCAAGTAAACCGAACGCAGTTTTGCATCGATCTCCAGCCCGCCTTTGGCTTCGGTTTGGTCGGACTTGTTCTTCTTTTTGGATTTCTTGCGTTTTTTCGGCGAGAAATAGGTAGAGCCAGCTATCAAATGCCTTTGAAACTGTTTGCCGCTCGTCGTCGGATATTCAAAGTGGCTATGGCCGCGCATTTGCCGTCACCCCTAGATCTCTTGGGACATGCGCAAGACGGCTTGCGAAACGTCCATTATTGTTTTTTGTCAAAAGATCTCGTGGGCTATCGATAGAAATTTATGAAACTGGATTTCAAACTCTGCCTGCGAGCCTCCTGATCGTAATCAAGAAACAGATGTGGAGCAGGATGAATATCCCTCCGGCCACTCAACTTCGAGCGATGCCTGATATCCTGGTCCTGCGGGTAAGTCGACGCCGGTTTTGAATAGTTGTGATTTTGCCGGACTATCGATTGAAAAATCTGACTTCCTGAATGCATGCCGGGTGCTGCCATCCGATGACATCACCTTGAATGTGTAGGTCCCCATGATGGGGCCACTTGCAGTCACAAGCGCGTCCAGCCTTACGCCCGAGCCGGTTTTGCTGGAACGGATCTTGCAACTTGCATTTGAAGAACTGCCGGCCATTGCTGTTGTCCATCCCGTAAGGCTAATGACCGATGCCAGCATAACCGCTGTTGCCGCAATGATTTTGTTTCGGGCCATGGTTTCAATCCACTATCAACAAAGAAACAAGCGTTTTTGTTGTCAATCTGGTGACAACGATGCGGCGTTTGTCGGGAATTTCCGGGGCAGATATTTCTGCCCCGGAACATTCTTGCGTAAAGGAGAAAGCGCAAGTGATATTCTTTTGCGCTTTCAAGCGTAGCTATTAGCCACCGGTGCTGGCTGATGCGCTGGATGAACCGCTCGCACCTGCTGCGGAGCCTGAGCCGCCGCCGCCGCCGCCGCCGTGACCGCCGCCACCGCCGTGACCGCCGCCGCCACCGCGCCGACCGTTATCCCAAGGTGCAGGACCGCCAACCCAAGTCTTAGCATAAGAGCTGGCCTCTGCGTTTGAATTGGCCGTTGCATTTGGTCCACGTGCGCTTGCGCGTGAATAGTTTTCCTGCAGAGCGATTGAGAACTGCTTATAAGCCTGTTGATGCTTACTCGGCTTACGGTTATCCTGAATTTGGACATTTGAAGAGCAGGAATTACAACGCTTCTTCTTTTGCTTGACAGGATAGACTACCGCCATACCGCCTGAATGCGAGTGTCCGCTTGAATAAGCGCTATTGCCGCCGTACTTGCCTTTCTTTTGCGGGCCAGCTTCGGCATAGCCTGCGGAGACTGCTGCCATAGCTGCAGCAGCCAGGCATGCGGTGGTGATTTTGGTTAACTTCTTCATTGAGTTAGCTCCCTTTACTGGTAACTCTGGACAAATAACGAGCCGGATTATTGCCAGGGCAACAACCCAATTTCAGCGAGTTACTTTAGGGATTTTGCTGTCATATTATGTGTCTGGTCAAGCTGGCCAATTGGCATAGACCGTTTGGATTAACCATATAATATCAATTAGTTGCAAGTTTACACGTAAGCTGGAATTAGTGAGTTTTCCTGTTCAAATTCAAGACTGGCAGCTCGCTGTATTTCCGCTCTGGAAAGGACACCAATTTCTTAAATGAGAAGTAGCAAGGATGCCCGGGTTTTGGACAGAGTAGAGAATGAAAAAACACTGGCGCCAACGGGCGCCAGTGTTGATATTTCCAAGCCGTTTTTCCCGGCTGCCTTAGTTGTTAGGGTCCGGAACGACGTCGGGATAGATACATACAGGCGGGAACATAAACTGGCCATCCCGGGTTCTATATCTCCATTCGCATTCGCCGCCCAGGTCACGTCCGAATACCGGTTCGGCTGGACGGCAGCCCTGTCCAACGCAGACTTTTGCGTAGGATTTGGAGTTTGCCCAGGCAAAGGGCTTCATGCGCTTTTTGTGCTTTTTCGCCCATTTTTGCTGTTGTTTCACAACATTGGTCAGCCATTCATTCTTGGCGACACCGCCCTTGTTTTGACCGCTGCGTGAGTGGGCTTCTGCGCGCGAATGCGCTTTTGAGTAATTTCCTGTCGCTTCGGCCCAGGTTTCGGCAGCGACTAAACCGGCGCCACGCATGTTCTTGCTATCGAATTCTGCTGTGGCACCGGCATAAGCATAGGATCTGCTGCGATTGGAAATCGTGTAGCTCATGTGATCACCCTGGATTGCCAGTGCTTCCGATTTCTTTCTCGTATCTTTTGTAAATGAAGTATCGCATGTGCCGCCACACATTGCACTTGCAATACCGTTAAGCACGGAACTGGCCTGGGTGACCATATGGCCATCCTCGGTTGTCTTTGCATTTGCAGATATCTCGTTCTGGCGGTCGTAGGTTACATCCACTTCTGCGCCTACCGTTCCGCCAGGTACCGTCGCATTCGCGGTTCCTTCGGCAGTATATTTATCGCCGTCCTTGTCAGCGGTCGCCATTGTATCAGTCTCTGCGTGTGCAGTTGCGTCCTTGCCACCGCTGGTGCCTTGGGCTCCTGCTCCGCCTGCTCCGGTGCCTGTGGCTGATGCGTCGCCATTGGGATCGGAATTGGTTTCTGCCGTGGAAGTCGAACCCTGACCAGCGCCAGCGCTATTGGCACCACCGGCGCCGGCGTCATTTTCACTGCCGCTCTCGGCGTCTGCTGGTGTGTCACTGGCGTAAACCCAGTTGGACCCCTGGATGAGCACGCCGGCTGAACTTAATGCAAGGACTAACGCCGTGACTTTGGCGTATTTCAACGCCGTAATTAGTTTTTTATCCTGAACTCCAGACATCCCGGTACTCCTCTACGCAATGAGCTGTTTTTCGTAATTCGAAGCGTGAGGTTACACCGCTGGGTTGCGGGCTAGATAGTTGGGCAAATGGTTTAAACTTATTGGTGAGGGCTTGTTCAGGTCAGCGCGATCGAGACTTGCGGAATGAGCCTTTTTAGTCATTTCAGCCTAGGCCGTTAGGGCAGGGTGACACGATTTTCGCCTTCAAAATGACGCCGGAAAATCTGATTGTCCTTGCGCAGGCGACGTAATGCCAAAGGCGCATATTAACCTAACGTAAACTCGGAAATTCACGAATCTTGACATTTGTCAACATGGCCGTGAATATAAGCTGTTAATAAACTGCTAACGAGGGAAGTTAATCTTTAAGGAAATTTGCGGCGGAATTCCAAATTTGGAGGAGGATAACTCTTGAAAGGCCACCACAATTTGACAATTCCATAATTTTACGCAGTTCCATCAGCTGGGTTTAGATCCCTAAGTATGGATTTATCACCTGCAGTTCGAATCTCTGGGGATTGAGAGATCCGACTACAAACGGACAACGGTAAGGGGCTTGCCAACATAAGTTGGTCCGAATAGTAGCTGGAGTAAAAATTATGAATAGCCATAGTAAAATATGGGTAAAACGAACCAATTATCCCTGTGCCAATAAAAATAAAACTCCCACGGATAATTTCAAGGCAACAAAAAAAGCAAAAAGAACAAAAAAGAGTGTGTTACTGATTGAAAAATCGCAACTTTTGCGGGACGGGCTGATTCAATCATTACAGAAACTGTCACGAGATCTTAGTTTCAATGGCGCGACAGTGGAGACACTCGACGGTGAGGAAACGCCGGATCTAGTACTTTTGTCCATCCGGTCATCCGAATGCGCGGCTTGCGGTGCACCTGCCGAGTTTCAGCAGATTCGCATGCTGTTCCCCGACATCCCGATGATGATCCTGTCCGAGACCGAAGATGTGCGGCAGGCATCCTGGGCGATCCAGAACGATGTGAAGGGTTACTTCCCCGCGACGTTGAGCGTGGAAATACTTGTCGCATCGATCCGCC
Organism: Pseudomonadota bacterium; assembly: GCA_039030215.1. GTDB lineage: Bacteria > Pseudomonadota > Alphaproteobacteria > Rhizobiales > Rhizobiaceae > BOKV01. The sequence goes on along the minus strand of JBCCEP010000051.1, from coordinate 1,452 downwards.
TGATCTTTGCCGGAGGTACCTTTGTACCGGCCGATATGGTGGTTTCGGGCCTATCAAACATTCGTGAAGAGGCCGGCGCGGACGTCGTGCCGCTGCTCGAAATGAACGGTACCGAGCTGCCCGTCGAGGCGCTCAGCGTGGATGATCTGGACCCCGGCACCTTTACCGATCGTGAAGCCGAAGTGGTGTCGCTTCTTCGGTGCGGCGAGACCAACAAGGTGATCGCCCGCAAGCTCGATATTTCGCCCAGCACGGTGAAGGTTCACGTGCACAATATCATGAGCAAGCTGAATGCGCGCAATCGCACCCAGGTTGTTCATCTGCTGGACAATCTGCTCCGGCAACAGGCGCAGCGGGGACACGCTCACATCTGAGTTCCCCGCCGCGGGGCGTTTCAACTTATCCCGGCGGCGGCCGCTGGGGTCGGTTACATATTATGGTTGTTCCTGTTTGCGTGAATTGAGTTCCTCTTGTTCGCCAGGCGAATGATTCCATCTTCCTTCCCCCTTTCATTGCTGTCATATTCCCTCCGGTTTGATGAGACCGTACCGGCGATGGCTGCCGGGCGGCGGCCATTAATAAGGAAACGAATTTCGACATGAATGCCGAGAAAGCCGATTGCCGGCTCGCCGTTTATGGCTCGCTGGCGCCGGGCCGGGTTAATCACCGCCAGCTTGATGGCGTCACCGGCGAATGGCGCACGGGCCAGGTGCGCGGAAAGCTGTTTGCCACCGGCTGGGGCTCGACGCTCGGCTATCCGGGCCTGATCCTCGATCCCGACGGGCCGGTTGTCGAGGTCGAGGTCCTGACCTCGCCCGACCTTCCCGACCATTGGGAGCGGCTCGACCGGTTCGAGGGCGCGGGCTACCGCCGGGTCATCACCCCCGTGCTTATCGATGGCGTGGAGATCGAGGCGAATATTTATACCGTTGTTGTTTGAGGGGGTGGCAAACGCGGACCAGCTCCCCTCCCACTTGTGGGGAGGGGTTAGGGGTGGGGGTATTAATGCCAATTTCAATCACGGTGCTTGCTACTCTTTCTCTTTACCCCCACCCCGCCCGCGCTTGCGGCCTTCGGCCTCGCTGGGCGACCCTCCCCACAAGGGGGAGGGAGGGCGCGTGCCGCGCCATCCAACCTCAACCATCCTTCTTGGATTTCTTCCCACCTCTCACCGTACCATCGGTAGACAACCCCTTGCGCATGTCTTCGCCGTAAGATTTGCGGGGCTCCGTCCATCCCTCCGGCGTGGCGGGTTTTTCCGTGCGACCCACCGTCATTTCGTCGAGCGTGTTTTTGCGGAAGAGGGATTTGTCTTTGTTGGTTTTCGCCGACCCATCCGGGTCGCCGCCCGTTCGCGCACTGGCACTCGCGAGCCGCTACAGGAATCGCTAATTTGCGGGTTTTGAATCCAGCTTCCTGTAAGGCATCATCAACCTGCGCAACATGAATTCG
>JBCCEP010000050.1:0-15189 GCA_039030215.1 Pseudomonadota bacterium | reverse complement strand
CCAACTTGTCGATTTCAAGATCGAATGCGGCAGATTGTGGGAAAACGACCTGATGCGGATTGTCATCGCAGACGAAATCTCGCCGGATTCCTGCAGGCTTTGGGACATGGAAACCAATGAGAAACTCGACAAGGATCGGTTCCGGCGCGATATGGGCGGCATGCTGGAAGCCTATCGCGAGGTAGCCACACGGTTCGGACTAATGAACGAAAACGAACCGCAGCGCGGCACTGGCCCGGTTCTTGTAAAGTCGGATAAGTGAATTTCATCAGATAGTTATCGGATTTACCGGATTCTACTTGTTAATGCGGATCAAACAATCATGACAAAGGCACGTATAACAGTCACGCTGAAACAGGGTGTGCTGGATCCACAAGGAAAGGCGATTGAAGGCGGTCTGGCTTCACTGGGCTTTGTTGGGGTGGACTCTGTTCGCCAGGGCAAGGTCTTTGATGTCGAGCTCCAGACATCCGACCCGAACCAGGCCAAGGCTGAGCTCGACGACATGTGCGCCAAACTGCTCGCCAATACCGTCATCGAAGACTACTCGGTGGAGATCATTTGAATGAAATCCGCCGTTATCCTGTTGCCGGGGCTAAATCGCGATCAGGACATGATTGCCGCCCTGACCAAAATTAGCGGCAATCCACCCGTCATGATCTGGCAGACCGAGACAGAAATCCCGGATGTGGATCTTATTGTTATTCCAGGCGGATTTTCTTATGGCGATTATCTGCGCTGCGGTGCAATTGGTGCCAGAATGCCGGCATTGCGAGCGCTTGCGGAAAAGGCTGCAAAGGGTGTGCGGGTATTGGGTGTCTGCAACGGGTTTCAGATACTGCTTGAAACCGGGCTTTTGCCTGGCGCCCTTATGCGCAATGCCTCCCTCAAATTCGTCTGCAAGGAAATCAGCCTGAAAGTTACAAACGCCAATACGGCGTTTACCCGCAGCTACAAGGAAGGGCAGATTATTCGCTGCCCTGTTGCCCATCATGACGGCAATTATTTTGCCGATCCGCAGACATTGGCGGATTTGGAAGACAATGACAGGATCACATTCCGCTACGCAGAGAACACAAACCCAAACGGTTCAATCAACGACATAGCCGGCATCATCAACAAACAGGGAAATGTGATGGGCATGATGCCCCACCCTGAAAACCTGATCGAAGCTGCCCATGGAGGATCAGACGGGCGCGCATTATTTGAGAGTGCACTTGATATCGCCGTCTGAATACCGGGCGTTCAACGCACCGCTACGACAGCTTCTCCGGGTGTCGTCCGAAGGATCTCAAGATGTTCGCTGACCTTGTTGCAAAGAAAGACCAGATTGGCGTCAAACGAAACAATTTTCAGGCGGTATACCGCGCCAGTGTCTACTTCAAGCCGGATTTGTTCCGGTCTCGCGCCAAGCTCTTTTACAAGATTGGAGACAGTCTGGTGGCAGGCCTCAAAATCTGCGGCCTGACGCAAAATCAGTTCGCTCTCGGCGAAAGATTTGGTTGGAAAAGTGGAAATTACCAAGAAGACGGCAAGCATCGCCGACTTGCAGTATTTAAGCATAAGCAAGCTCCCAGCCCATTGAATGACCTTCGACAGCTTGCAGCAAATTGGCAGCACCATCGTCAGCCAGTTTCAAACCACCAGACCACGCTAACCAGGCAAATTGATTCGTCAACCCGATGGATTTATTCAGCAAATTGGAAAGGCACATTTTCCTGCAATTTGCGGATGCTGTCACTTTTTTGCATCATTGGCGCCCTCTCGGCTTGCCAGACCGGATCGCCATCGGATGCTTTGACGTTGAAGAGCAAACAGGATGCGACTGCGGTCATGGTCAAGATCGCGAAGGCAGCGCAGGCCTGCTGGTTCAAATCAAGCGAAATCGCCTTTCGGTCCTATCGCCTGGCAAATGAGGTCAATTCACCGGCCGGAAGACCGAGAATACTTTTGGTGCCCAAGAGCGATCCTTCCGCTTTGCCGCTGCTGGTGGTTCAGGCGGAACAAAAAGGTGACACCGCAACCGGAAAATTCACCGAGATTCAGGCTTTCGGCCCAATCCTTTCAACATCCAGTGGCTCCAGAATCACCAATGATGTCAAACGCTGGTCGGGAGGAAATAATAACTGCCGATGAATGACCAGCAGCAATTACAATCCATTGCCGGTTTGAGCCGGAAAATCTCCCTTCAATAAACGACGGAACGATCCAGGTTCGATGACCATCAAGAACGAGATAGAAATCACTCCGGAACTGATAGACGCCCACGGACTGAATGAAGAGGAGTATCAACACATACTCGACCTCATCGGACGTGAACCAAGTTTCACCGAACTCGGTATATTTTCGGCGATGTGGAACGAACACTGTTCCTACAAATCCTCAAAGAAATGGCTGCGCACCTTACCCGTGACCGGCCCGAGGGTCATTGAAGGACCAGGGGAAAATGCAGGCGTCGTCGATATTGGCGATGGTTGGTGCGTGGTATTCAAGATGGAAAGCCATAATCACCCTTCCTACATCGAGCCTTACCAGGGTGCAGCGACAGGGGTCGGAGGCATCTTGCGGGATGTTTTCACCATGGGTGCAAGGCCCATCGCTTCCATGAACGCACTACGGTTTGGTGAACCCGAACACCCGAAGACCCGCCATTTGGTTTCCGGCGTCGTCTCCGGCATCGGCGGATATGGAAACGCCTTTGGTGTTCCGACTGTCGGAGGCGAAGTCAATTTCCATGCCCGCTACAACGGGAACATTCTCGTAAACGCCTTTGCAGCCGGAATCGCACGAACTGACCGGATATTTCTCTCCAAGGCTGAAGGCATCGGTCTTCCTGTCGTCTATCTGGGCGCCAAGACCGGTCGCGACGGGGTTGGCGGCGCAACCATGGCTTCGGCCGAGTTTGACGACTCCATCGAGGAAAAGCGCCCCACGGTCCAGGTCGGTGACCCGTTTACGGAAAAATGCCTGTTGGAAGCCTGCCTGGAGCTGATGGATACCGGTGCGGTGATCGCCATTCAGGACATGGGAGCGGCAGGTTTGACCTGTTCCGCTGTCGAGATGGGCGCCAAGGGCGATCTGGGCATCGAACTCGATCTGGACAAGGTACCCGTCCGTGAAGTCGCGATGTCCGCCTATGAGATGATGCTTTCTGAAAGCCAGGAACGCATGCTGATGGTCTTGCGCCCCGAGAAGGAAGAAGAAGCGTCCGCCATTTTCACCAAATGGGGGCTGGATTTTGCAATCGTGGGCCGCACAACCGACGACATGCGCTTCCGTGTCCTGCACCAGGGCGATGAGGTCGCCAACCTGCCAATCAAGAAATTGGGGGACGATGCACCGGAATATGACCGCCCCTATGTCGAGCCGAAACCAGCGCCGGAATTCGATTTGGATTCGATCGATCCCCCCGATGACTATAACGAGACTTTGCTCAAACTCGTCGGTTCGCCGGATCTGTCCTCCCGCCGCTGGGTATGGGAACAATACGACACACTGATTCAGGCCAATACACTCCAGATACCGGGCGGCGATGCCGGGGTTGTACGGATCGAGCAGACCGGCAAGGCGCTGGCATTTACCAGCGACGTCACGCCCCGCTATTGCGAAGCGAATCCGTTTGAAGGCGGGAAACAGGCAGTCGCCGAATGTTATCGAAATCTGTGCGCTGTCGGGTCTGAACCTCTCGCTACAACCGACAATCTGAATTTCGGCAACCCGGAACGCCCGGAAATCATGGGCCAACTGGTCTATGCGATCAAGGGCATCGGGGAAGCTTGCAAGACGCTCAACATGCCGATCGTCTCCGGCAACGTATCGCTCTACAACGAAACCAATGGCGAAGCGATCCTTCCAACACCTACGATTGCGGCTGTCGGTTTGATCGAAAGGGATGCATCGTCCGCCAGTGTAAAGGGTGCCGAAGACGGCGATCTGATCTATATTGTCGGCGAGACCGCAGGGCATCTGGGACAATCGATCTACCTGCGGGTATGTCATGGTCTGGAAGATGGCACTCCCCCACTAGTTGATCTGGCGGTGGAATTCGCAAATGGTGAATTCGTGCGCAAGACCATTGCCAAGGGAAATATCGGCGCCTGCCATGACCTTTCAGACGGCGGATTTGCGATCGCTGCGGCAGAATTCTGCATGGCAAACCGGCTAGGCGCGAAAATCGGCAATGAATTTGCGGCCACCGTGAACCACGCGACCCTTTTCGGCGAGGACCAGGCGCGCTATCTATTGGCAGTGAAAGCCGAATATGCGCCCGAAATCGAGAAGGCGGCGAAACAGGATTCTTTACCGCTACTCAAAATTGGGTCATTTGGTGGACACCGATTGCAGATTGCAGATTTGGTGGACATATCGGTTGAAGATTTGCGGGAAGCCCATGAATCATGGTTTCCTGCATTCATGGACGGTCAGGCCCGCCAGGTTCAGGCCGCAGAATAGTGTTAGAGAGGTGACGGCAATGCCGATGTCTGCCGGCGAAATCGAAAATCTGATCAAGCAAGCGCTGCCGGATGCCACGGTCACAATTCGCGATTTGGCAGGTGATGGTGATCATTATGCTGCCGAGGTAGTCTCCGAGGAGTTTCGGGGCAAATCAAGGGTCCAGCAACATCAGATCGTATATGAGGCGCTGAAGGGGAATATGGGCGGCGTACTCCATGCTCTCGCCCTGCAAACCAGCGTACCGGAATAAGCAGAACACGAATGTCTGGCGGAATGGAAAAACTACCTCCGGTCTTCACGAAACCATTGTTTCGAGACCATTTGTTTTGGCTACTGGTCGCTACCGGCGCATTTTGGGTTTGTGTAATCTGGTTCCTGATTTACTAATCTCCGCCTTTCCACTTGGAAACTGGCCAGATAGTGGATATTTAATGCATGGAAACGGACAGCCCGGCCTTGAACCGGGAAATTCAGGAGAATGAAATGTCTGCAGTTAATGAATTCATCGACAGTGAAATCAAATCCAACCCGGTATTGCTGTTCATGAAGGGCACGCCCGACTTCCCTCAATGTGGGTTTTCAGGCCAGGTCGTGCAGATTTTGAACTATCTCGGCGTGGAGTTCAAAGGCGTCAACGTGTTGACGGACGATGACATCCGCCAGGGCATCAAGGACTACTCCAACTGGCCGACAGTACCGCAGCTCTATATCAAGGGCGAATTTGTTGGCGGCTGCGATATCGTCCGCGAAATGTTCCAGGCTGGCGAATTGCAGCAATTCATGACCGAAAAAGGCATTCCGCAGCACGGCGTGGCCGAAGCCTGACAAGGCCGGTTAACTTCCAATAATGCAGTTTTTGGCGGGCTGATATCTGACGGATGTCGGCCGACGGCCAAATATTGTGCACAAGTCGACACAGAAATTAAATGTGATCGATATCGACCCGCCGAAGTCACCACCGCATCTTTTTTCTGCCGCGCAATAATGTTAGAAAAGATCCAATGGTTCGACACCGGGAAAATGGATCGAAAAGAAATTCATTGCGGTGATTGTTTTCATATCGTCGATACCTGTTTGTTGGCAACAAACTCGTCTGAGACGGTCTGAAATTTGGTGGGCATGAATGACCAATAAATTGGTTATCCTGAGTGGTTCCGTTAGGCGCGCAATTGGTGCTGCTGCGGCGGCGGTCTTTTGCGTGGCGCTGGCAGGATGCTCAACCAGCGGCGTTTCGGGTTTTTCAGATCCATTTGCTTCGCCTAGCAATGCAGCACAGCGTTCAGATCCACTTGTTGAAGTTCCGCTGGATGCAGCCACCACTGGCGTCATCGACCAGCGCGATGAGGCGACAGCTTCCGATCTGCCCGTCGAACAATCGCAGGATTTGCAGACTGCCGATCTCCAACAAGACCTCCAGCCCCTTGAACTGCCCCGGCAGCAGTCGCAACCGGCTGCCTTGGCTGCACTGACGCCTGAGGCCATCGGAGAACAACTGGGAACCGAACCGATCGCGCTTGCACCTGAAACCGTGGAGTTACGCAATCGCACGGAAGTGCAACTGGCTGCAATCAGTTCCGAAACTGACCAGGACAGCTTGCTGGTCAATGGCTATGTCGGTGTTTCGGATCCGGGTGAACAGCTGGCGATGCAGCGCGCCGAAAGGCTTTATACCACCATCGATCATGGCGCCTGCAAGGGTGGATGGGGACCAAAACCAAAGGTCATCAATGCACAGAAGATAACGCCCGGTCACCCTTACTATATGGAAATGCGTTTACGCCACACACCGCTCCTGCCCGTTGGTCATGTGTATATCGCCTATGGCCGCATGAGCCCGGAAGGCAAGCCGCTTGATGAAAAGCTCGTTATGTTGGCACCGGTCGGTGGGTATGTCGGCGCTGGTATTGCCGGTGCGGTACCAATGCCTGGTATAATGAAACCGCTTTATGATGATTGCCGGGTAAAGCCCCAAGCAGCCTACCGGTTAACACTTACCGCCGAGAGATATGAAAAACTTCTGCTGGCGATCAAGAAGGCCAAGACCGAAAAGCCGACTTACCACCTGTTTGCCTATAATTGTAATCATTTCATGTCGACCATCGCCAGTGCGGTCGGGATTTTGCCGCCCGAGGACATTTACAAGCCATCGCTGGTCTATTTTTACGAGATGATGGATCGTAACGAAGGTCGCAAGGTTCCGCGCAGGGCATCCGACATGTCCATTGCCCAATCGCAATTGACGCTCTCGCCTTAGATAATTCGGCCTATCGTGAACGAATTTCCGGCAGGAAATCTTCCGGGTTCAAGCGATTAATCTGCATTACTGCGATTTCGCAATTCGACTGCATCACTCGTGGTCAGCACCTTTCCGCCATAGCCCCACGAACCGCTGCGAATTTCATGAATACGAACCGAGGTATTCGCCTTGAGCGTTTCACCAGCGACTTCACCAAACGCATCAGTGATCTTCATGATGATGCGCATTTTCTCTTCATCGGTGAATACGTTCTCGAGTACTTGAATGTCGATTGAAGGCAAGAGGATCTCCAGGTTTGATGGTTTTCCAATGAAGATTACCACAAACAGGGAATGTTGCAGTCAGTCGAAAACCCAGGAATCATTTGTGAAAATTCCATATTCTACAGAGTGATGCGCCCGCCTGCTCTTGGCTGCTTCGCCGCCAGCTCCATAGGCGAAGAAAAGCGGCAGCAAGTGTTCATCAGTGGGATGATTTTCAGCGACAAAAGGCGCCTGATTTTTCCAATCGAGTATGGCATTTGTTTCGCCTGCCGAGAACTGCTCAGACAGCCAATCGGTAAAGGCATCGACTTTTTCAGACAGCCTTTCATCTGTCATCGGGCGGCCGCGCATGACGGCGAACACTTCTCGAAGATTATGCGTAATGTGACCGGAACCGACGATCAGAATGTTTTCATCTCGCAACGGTGCAAGGGCCGCGCCGAGCGCGTAGTGATATTGCGCATCCCGTGCAGGGTCGACTGAAATCTGTACGATTGGAATGTCGGCCCCCGGAAAGGCAAGCATAAGCGGCGTCCAGACACCGTGGTCAAAACCCCTGTCCTCAACTGTCTGAACATCGATCCCGGACGATTCAAGCATTTGGGCAACTCGCGCAGCCAATGCCGGTTCACCGGGTGCCGGATAGACCATCTCGGACAGTTCCGGAGCAAACCCACCAAAATCATAAATCATCTCTGGGTTCGGATCAGTAACGACCGCGGTGCCGTTAGTTTCATAATGCGCTGAACAGATCACGATAGCCTTCGGCACTCCGGAGATTGCACTTAACTCAGATAAGAATTCGCGAGCCGGCGTATCTTTCAAAACAATGTCGGGTGCACCGTGCGAAATGAAGATACTGGGAATAGTCATGGTGGGGCAAACCTCTCGTTTCTGGCTTCCGCCCTATATGGCTTTGCCAGCGGAACGAATGAAGAGGTTAATCATGAACAGTGCGTTCACTTTGAAATGGCTGTTTCAGGATTGATCCTTAGAACTTCAATACCTGGGTATTTGCGGCAATCCATCTCCGATTTCGTAATAGTCACCCTTGGACTCGCAAAAGATGTGTTTGTCGGCGACCAGCTCGGTAGGCTCATCGAAACTGCCGGCAAGGATCGACATCTCCGATTCGTCATTCATTTTCCAGAACAGGGCGCTACCACAGATGCTGCAAAATCCACGTTTTGCGCGCGTCGACGATTCATACCAGGTAATCCGATTTTCCCCGGAGATCAAAATCGCCGAAACCGGAGCGCTGGTCGCCGCGTAAAAATGGCCGGACTGTTTGCGGCATTGATTGCAATGGCAAAACAAAATCGGGCGCAATGGGCCGGCCACCTCAAAGGTGACCGCGCCACATAAGCACCCGCCAGAATGCTTGTCAGCCATTTTTGCTACTCCAGCATTCAGGCTCAATCAGCCATTGACCGCGATCTTGGAGCTTTCACCAGCTTCCTTGTCCTGCAGCAATTCGCAAACAAGGAATGCCAGTTCCAGCGCCTGGCTTGCATTCAGCCTCGGATCGCAATGGGTGTGATAACGGTCCTTCAGATTTTCGTCGGTAATGGCATGCGCCCCACCGGTACACTCCGTGACATCCTTGCCGGTCATCTCGAAATGTACACCGCCGGGATTGGTTCCCTCGGCCCGATGGACCGCGAAAAATTCCTGAACCTCTGTGAGAACGCGTTCAAACGGCCGGGTCTTGTATCCGGTCGCAGATGTGATGGTATTTCCATGCATCGGATCGCAGGTCCAGACAACATGCTTGCCTTCCCTTTGGACAGCACGGATCAGTTTCGGAAGATGACTTCCGACCTTGTTCGCACCAAACCGGGCAATCAGCGTCAACCGGCCGGGTTCGTTTTCCGGGTTCAAAATGTCGATCAGTTCCAGCAAACCATCCGGCTCGATGGATGGACCGCACTTCATCCCGATCGGGTTCTTGATACCCTTGAAGAACTCCACATGCCCGTGATCCGGCTGCCGGGTACGGTCGCCAATCCAGACCATGTGACCGGAGGTTGCGTAATAATCACCCGAAGTGGAATCAATCCGCGTCAAGGCTTCCTCATAGCCGAGCAGAAGGGCTTCATGACTGGTATAAAACTCGGTCTCGCGAAGCCTTGGCGATTCCTCGGCCGAAAACCCAACCGCCTTCATGAACCGCAAAGTCTCGGAAAGACGATCTGCCAACTGCCGGTATCGCTCCGACTGGGGTGAGTTCTCGATAGAGCCGAGCATCCATTCATGTACATGTTCCAGATTTGCAAAACCGCCTTGTGCAAAGGCTCGCAACAGGTTGAGCGTTGCAGCAGACTGGCGATATGCCATGATCTGCCTTTCCGGATCCGGCAAGCGAGACTCGGGAGAAAATTCAATACCATTGATGATGTCACCGCGATAGCTCGGCAGTGTCTCATCACCCTGCTTCTCGAAATCCGAAGAGCGCGGCTTGGCAAACTGGCCGGCGATCCTGCCGACTTTCACCACCGGCTTTGCAGCGGCAAATGTTAGAACAACCGCCATCTGCAGGAAAACCCGGAAGAAGTCACGGATATTGTCCGCACCATGCTCTGCAAAACTCTCCGCACAATCACCGCCCTGCAATAGAAAAGCTTCTCCACGCGAAACGCTGGCAAGTCTGTTCTTCAATGCCCTCGCCTCGCCTGCAAATACAAGCGGCGGATAGGTCCGCAGACGCTCTTCCACGACGTGCAGTGCATTGGTGTCGGGGTATTCGGGAACCTGCAATACAGGTTTCGAACGCCATGAATCCGGTGTCCATTTCGGTGCCATCAAACTACCTTTCGGCTACAAACATACAGCACTTTGCGTGCCAGACTGGCGCGGTTATAGCGATGAGATCAATCCAACACCAACAAAAAATGCACTAAATCAATCTTGCGCCTTTTGCCTGCAGCAACGCATCAAACCGCATAGCCAGTTCATCATCCGGCCTTATTGCGCGGGTGTAAATCGGGTTTTCCCGATCGGCAATTATATCACGTTCAAATCCGACCGTCGTCTCAAGCAGGTGTTCGATGCCAGCGCTGCCATATTCGGACAGATAACCTGCCAATACGGTATCAAGATAGCTTTGGAGCAGCTTCGAATTCTGGCGGTCATCGGGGTCACTTTTGCCGACATAGATGAACAAATCACGCGGTAGCATGATCTGCCCGACATCTGCACCAAAATCGAGCTGGTTTGGGTCAAGGCGATGGCGATCATAGCCTTTTTCCCGGATGTCGATCTCGTCCAGGTTTTCCCGTTGGTCAAGGATCAGCATGCCGGAAAGATTCGTATCCTGGCTTTCATGTACGGAAAGCAGTGCGATATCCTTTCCGGTGTAATGCAGATAACCGGAAGCACGGCTTTGCCAGTGTCGGCGCCACCCTTTCAATCGAACTGGTATGGCGTGCGCATATCGGGTCTTCAGCGTCTGCCTGTTCACAAGTGACCCATAACCAAAATACCCGACAAGCGCTTCAGTTGTCATTGTGTTCAGCTACCCTGATCGAACAATCCTGCCAAATGTCTGGATGCGTCGAAAATCCATTCCTGTCAATTACACCACCGCAGCTTGACGACGAGGTCTCCGCGATTATCGTACCGTAATGGAAGATATTTCATTCAATACCGATGACAATATCGCTTTGCCCGCAACGCTGTTTGAAAGCAATGCCGGTCTGCCGGGAAAAGGCTCGTTGGTGCTGATATCCTCGGCGATGGGTACGCCCCGCAAATACTACCGTCATTTTGCCCAGTACATGGCTGACAATGGTGCTCGAGCCGTCATGACATACGACTATCGATGTGTAGGAGATCAGACAGATTCGGCACATTGCAAAGCCACGAAAATGTCTGATTGGGCATTAAGGGATTTTCCTGCCGCTGTGCGTTCTATTGTAGAGCGCTATCCTGAACATCACCTGTCCGGACTGGGACATTCGTTCGGCGGTCAGGCATTTGGACTTTCGGGAACAGCCGAAAAATTTGATCGCTATATGACGCTATCTTCGGGTTCAGGATTTCTGGGACACATGAAGGAGCCTGAAAAACTGGGCTTCAGGCTCAATCGCATCGCTTATCCCATTTCGCTGATTTTACGGCATGTGGCCATTGGCGATGAATTCAAGACGAAAGTCCCATTTGGTATTTTCAATCAGTGGCGCAATTGGAGCAATTCACATGACTATTTCATGTCCGATCAATCGTTGCCGGAGACACGTCGATTTGCGGATGTGCACATTCCGATCATGTCCGTAGGATTTGAGGATGATCCCTACGCAACACTGCCGGCCGTAGAAGCATTAATGGCATGGTATGCACGTGCTGATGTGCGCCTGCGTTGGTTCACCTTGGAAGACACCCACGACAAGCCGATTGGCCATGACGGATTCTTCAAGCCTGAACACCGTGAAACCCTTTGGCCACAAATATCCGATTGGCTGGTCCGGGAAGGCAATATTGCCTGATAATATAGACCTTTAATGTAACCAGCTTGCCTAGCTGTCCACACGACGACCGCCGGAAACCCGGTAGGTAGGGGCATACATGGTCACCAGTTCCTCTGCAGCCGTCGGATGAACGGCCATGGTCCGGTCGAAATCCTGTTTTGTCGCACCCATCTTTAGGGCAATTCCAAGCGTTTGCGCCATCTCGCCGGCGTCCGGACCAAGGATATGTACGCCGAGAACCTTGCTTGAATCTGCATCAACGACAATCTTCATTGTCATTTTCTCGTCCCGCCCCGACAAGGTGTGCTTCATCGGCCGGAACCGGGCGAGATAAACATCAACTTCCTGGTATTCCCGGCATGCTTGTTCCTCGCTCATGCCCACCGTGCCGATCTCCGGCTGCGAGAATACCGCCGTTGGAATAAGGTCGTGATCCGGACTGGTCGGATTGCCTTTGTATTCGGTCTCGATAAGGCACATTGCCTCATGGATCGCAACAGGCGTCAGTGCGACTCTATTCGTCACGTCACCCACTGCCAGGATATGCGGCAAGTTTGTCCGCGAATATTCATCGACCGGAATTGCGCCAATCCTGTCAGTCTCCACACCGGCAGCCTCCAGACCGAGCCCCTCCGTATTGGGCAGGCGTCCGACCGCAAGCATGACTTCATCGGCTACAATCTTCTCGCCATTATCAAGCGTGACGCATTTGCCGGAATCCCGCTGTTCAACCTTGGCCAGGTTTTGCTGCACGATTACTCGGATGCCTTTCTTGCCCATTTCTTCTGTCAGGTCCCCGCTGAGATCATGATCAAATCCGCGCAAGATATGGTCACCCCGATAGACCAGCGTGGTTTCGGTGCCAAGACCCGCAAAGATGCATGCAAATTCTACGGCAATATAGCCGCCGCCCTTGATGACGATCGAGGATGGCTGTTCGGCTAGATGAAAAGCCTCATTTGAAGAAATACAGAGTTCATGGCCCTCCAGCGATCGCAACGGATTTGGCGCACCACCCGTCGCAATCAGGATCTTCTCGGCTGTCACGGTCTTGCCCGATTCAAGAATCTTGATCTCGTTCGGCCCGGCAAGGACGGCTCGGCTATCGATAAGCTCTGCTCCGTTGGTATCAAGGCCCTTGCGGTATAACCCTTCCAGTCTCCCGATTTCCTTGTCCTTTGCCGCAATGAACGTCTTCCAGTCGAAGCTGGATTTTCCGACCTGCCAGCCAAACCCGGCTGCATCTTCGAACGCTTCTGAAAAATGCGAGGCATACACCATCAGTTTCTTGGGCACGCATCCACGAATTACGCAAGTGCCGCCAAACCTGTACTCCTCGGCAACGCCAACACGCTTGCCCATCCCAGCGGCCAGACGACCCGCTCGAACCCCACCGGACCCGCCGCCAATAACGAACAGGTCATAATCATATTGCGGCACTGATTTTCCTTTTTTCAACTAAGCCAGCCAAAGGATTTACCCTTTGCAGCAACCTTGTCCCTCAGACAGAGTTTAGACGGTCTTCTGAACTCGACTTCTATTGCAGCCCGGCTTCCTCGATTTTCTTGCGCACTTCCTGGGCCAGATCGCGTTGAATACCGGCCGACCAGACGCGTGAGGCCTGATCCATCGCCCGAGCTATACCCGGTGTTTCACGAATGAGTTTCCTGCCCGTTTCACTTCTATAGAATTCATTGATCGTTACCAATTCTTCTTCCGTGAAGATTGTTGCATAAATGCGGGCAATCTCCTGTTCCAGATCACCTCGGCGTGCCGCCAATCCAATTGTGGCTTCATCGACAATTATGCTGATTTGATCGGCTGCATCCGGTCTGTTTGTAATCAGCTGTTGTTTCGCCCGCTCACCCAGATTGGGGAGCAGAACATCATAAGCAGCTGTTGAACGTGTCGCGGTCACCGCGTTTCTTGCCGCTTCAAGATGGGACTCCGTAATATCCTGAGCTTGTGCGTTGCCGACTCCGGTCAACGATATTGTTGCAATACCCGATAGGACCAATAGTGCAGTCAGGAAACAGGTTCTTATCCATGCGATCATAGAGCAACTCCACATTTTCTTATTTTCTTTGCGAGACTTAGCCAAGCCACTTTCAGACGGTTAGTTCTTCCACACCAGATTCGCTTGCCACATAAGCAAGATTTGCCATTCCAAGAAACAAACCATGCTGTACCACGCCAGGTATTGTCAGTAACCCGATATCAAGGGCACCTGCATCTTGAATAAGGCCAAAAGATGCATCAACGATCAAATGGCCACCATCAGTGACAAAATAATCATCCCCTTCCCGGCGCACTTCAAGCTCACAGGATAATCCAAGCGATTTTCCAAGGTGGTAAATCGAGTATTTGGTGGATTCAATACCGAATTGGTTGACCTCAATGGGAACACCGAATGCACCGAGCCTGGAAACTTCTTTTGATTTGTCGGCTATAACAATGAACTGTTCTGAGGCAGCGGCTACAATCTTCTCTCGTAGCAATGCGCCGCCACCACCCTTGATCAGTGCCAGGTTGGGGCCAATTTCATCAGCACCATCGATCGTAACGTCCAATTGAGGAGTATCATCAAGTGTCGAAAGCGGTACACCGGTTTCGCGGCACAGGGCAGCCGTACGTTCCGAAGTAGGAACGCCAATCATCTTCAGACCACCATTCACTCGCTCCGCCAACAATTTTACAAACTCTTCGGCGGTGGAACCAGTTCCGATTCCCAATCGGATTCCATCATATACATGGTGAACAGCCGCTTTGGCTGCTGCGACTTTCAGTTCTGAGCTCATGGTCTAATACTTATTATGAATTCCGGACCTGTAATCCGCCTGAAGTGTGAAACCGGAGAGCCAGTAACACGCGATGACCTACAATACCAGCCGGAGTCACCGTTCAAAAAATCATCTTCGGTAATTGAACCAATCACAAATTGTGATAAAGCGCTGCACGACCTGCCCGCCGAAACAACATTTGTCGAAAGCCAATACAAGATGACCCGAAAAACCCTGGTACTCGATCTGGACGGAACGCTTGCCGATACCCGGCTCGATCTCATTCCCGCATTAAATCGTACCATCGCAACCGAAGGCTTGTCTCCCGTTCCAATGGACAAGATCGGGCATTTTGTCGGCCACGGCGCCAAGGCAATGATTGCCAAATCCTACCAACATCACGGCCAGGATCTCGACAGTGATCTGCATGATCAACTGTTTGAAATTTTCCTGGCAGACTATACCGATAATCTTGCCAATGAGACCGTCCTGTTCGAGGGCGTTTTGGAATCGCTCGATCAGTTTTTCGCTGATGGCTGGAAAATTGCCATATGCACGAACAAGACCGAGGACCTTGCGGTCAGATTGATGGAGATTCTTGGTTTGGCTGACAGGTTTGTTACCATTACCGGTGGCGATACTTTTGCTTTCAAGAAACCCGATCCACGCCACCTTACAGAGACGATTGGCCTTGCCGGAGGAGTACCTCAAGCCTCGGTGATGGTCGGAGATTCCGAAACCGATATCAAGACGGCAAAGGCAGCTAGCATCCCTGTCATAGCGGTGGATTTTGGCTATTCGGAACGACCCGTTGCCGAATATTCTCCCGACAGCCTGATTTCCAGCTACAAGGAACTCTTTGACACTGCATTCAAACTTGTTGAGAAAAACCGGTCGCCGGCCTAGGCGGCATGCCGCTTCTTGGAACTGTTGATGAGGTTAGTTTCCGAACGATTTTGAATATTCTG